>NZ_AQOK01000169.1:0-11845 GCF_000364645.1 Xanthomonas sp. SHU 308
GCGTGCCGCCGCGCGCGACTTCGCCGCCGCCACTGGCGCGGCGCTGTGCCGCATCCCGCAGGGCGCGAACGCGCTGGGCCTGTCGCGCTACGGTGTGCTGCCGCGCGGTCGCAATGTCGCCGCGATGCTGGCCGAGCCGCGCAGCGCCTACGTGCTGTACGGCCTGGAGCCGGGCCTGGACTTCGCCGACGCCGCCGCCGCGCGCAGCGCGCTGGCCGGCGCCAAGGTGGTGGCGTTCAGCCACTTCGCCTGCGCCTCCACCCGCGACGTGGCCGATGTGATCCTGCCGATCGGCGCGTTGCCGGAAATCGAGGCGACGCTGACCAACCTCAACGGCAGCGACCAGCGCACCCGCGCCGGCGGCAAGCTGCCGGGCGAGGCCCGCGAGGGCTGGCGCGTGCTGCGCGCGCTCGGCGGCGAGCTGGGCCTGCCCGGCTTCGAGTTCATCGACCTGGCCGGGCTGCGCGACGGCCTGCAGCCGCGCGAGGTCGCCGCGGCGAGCTCGGCGCAGCCGGCACGCCAGGACGAGGGCCTGGAACTGGCCGCCAGTCCGGCGATCTACCGCACCGATGCGGTGGTGCGCCGCGCGCAGGCGCTGCAGCAGCATCCGCTCAACCGCGCGCCGGGCATTGCGCTGCATCCGGACGAGGCGGCGCGCCTGGGCCTGAGCGACGGGCAGATGGTCAAGGTCGGCACCGCGGCGGGTAGCGCCACGTTGCCGCTGGCGACGGACAAGCGGGTCGCGCCGGGCGCGGCCTGGATCGAAACGGGCCACGGCGCGACCGCGCCGCTGGGCGCCGGTCGGGTGACGGTGGTGGCTGCATGAACGAGATGCTGTTGAACGTGGTCGACCCGCTGCACCAGTGGTTCCTCGGCCTGGGCGCCCTCGGCGTGGTCCTGTGGATCGTGCTGAAGATCCTGCTGATCGCCATGCCGGTGATCATCGCGGTGGCGTTCTACGTGGTCTGGGAGCGCAAGCTGATCGGCTGGATGCACGTGCGCCACGGGCCGATGTACGTGGGCATGGGCATCTTCCAGGCCTTCGCCGACGTCTTCAAACTGCTGTTCAAGGAAATCATCCAGCCCAGCAGCTCGCACAAGGCGATGTTCGTGATCGCGCCGCTGATCACCCTGGCGCCGGCCTTCGCCGCCTGGGCGGTGGTGCCGTTCGACGCCAAGCTGGTGCTGTCCAACGCCAACGCCGGCCTGCTGTACCTGCTGGCGATGACCTCGCTGGGCGTGTACGGCATCATCCTGGCCGGCTGGGCGTCCAACTCCAAGTACGCCTTCCTCGGCGCGATGCGCTCGGCGGCGCAGGTGGTCAGCTACGAGATCGCGATGGGCTTCGCCCTGGTCGGCGTGATGATCGCGGCCGGCAGCCTGAACCTGAGCACGATCGTGCAGGCGCAGGCCGGCAGCTCCGGGTTCTTCGACTGGTTCCTGATCCCGCTGTTCCCGCTGTTCATCGTGTACTGGGTGTCCGGCGTGGCCGAGACCAACCGCGCGCCGTTCGACGTGGTCGAAGGCGAGTCGGAAATCGTCGCCGGCCACATGGTCGAGTATTCGGGCGGTGCGTTCGCGCTGTTCTTCCTGGCCGAATACGCCAACATGATCCTTGTCAGCTTCCTGGTCTCGATCTTCTTCCTGGGCGGCTGGCTGAGCCCGATCCAGGGCTGGGTCACCGCGGACATCTCGCCGTGGGTCAACTGGATCTGGACCGGTGGCTGGCCGTGGCTGCTGATAAAGGTGCTGTTCTTCGCCAGCGCGTACATCTGGTTCCGCGCCAGCTTCCCGCGCTACCGCTACGACCAGATCATGCGCCTGGGCTGGAAGGTGTTCATCCCGCTGACGATCGTGTGGATCGCGGTGACGGCATTGATGGTGTTCTACGGCGTGATCCAGAAGGGCGTGTAAGCGATGAATAAAATCACCCATTACTTCAAGAGCCTGCTGCTGCTCGAGTTGCTCGGCGGCCTGTGGCTGACCTTGAAGTACACGTTCCGTCCCAAGTACACCGTGCTGTACCCGATGGAGAAGTTCCCGCAGTCGCCGCGCTTCCGCGGTCTGCACGCGCTGCGCCGCTATCCCAACGGCGAAGAGCGCTGCATCGCCTGCAAGCTGTGCGAGGCGGTGTGCCCGGCGCTGGCGATCACCATCGACTCGACCAAGCGCGAGGACGGCACCCGCCGCACCACCCGCTACGACATCGACCTGTTCAAGTGCATCTACTGCGGCTTCTGCGAGGAAAGCTGCCCGGTGGATTCGATCGTGGAGACCCAGGTGCTGGAGTACCACTTCGAAAAGCGCGGCGAGAACATCGTCACCAAGCCGCAGTTGCTGGCGATCGGAGACCGGCTCGAGGCCGAGATCGCCGAGCGCCGCGCTGCCGACGCTCCCTTCCGCTGAGGTTCCGAAATGGATTGGGTCAATATCGCTTTCTGGATCTTCGCCACCATCGCCGCGGTCGCCGCCGGCGCGGTGATCAGCGTGCGCAACCCCGTGTACGCGGTGCTGTGCCTGATCCTGACGTTCTTCTCCATCGCCTGCGTGTGGCTGCTGGTGGGCGCCGAGTTCCTCGGCGTGACCCTGGTGCTGGTCTACGTCGGCGCGGTGATGGTGCTGTTCCTGTTCGTGGTGATGATGCTGGACATCGACACCGCCCGCATGCGCGAAGGCTGGGTGCGCTACCTGCCGGTGGGCCTGGTGGTGGCAGTGGCGATGCTGGTGCAGATGGTCACCCTGATCGGCGTGAAGGCGCGCAGCGCGGCGCCGTTCCCGGCCGACAACGCCGCGGCGCAGGCCGCCGACACCTCCAACATCACCTGGCTGGCCAAGACCCTGTTCACCCAGTTCCTGCTGCCGTTCGAGTTCGCCGCGATCATCCTGACCGTGGCGGTCGTGGCCGCCGTGATGCTGACCCTGCGCAAGCGCACCGGCATCAAGACGCAGAACCCGGGCGACCAGTCGCGGGTCAAGGCCGGCGACCGTCTGCGCATGGTCAAGATGGCCGCCGAAAAGCCCACGCTCCACACTCCGCCGGCATCGCAGGAGGGCCAGCCATGATCTCCCTAGGCCATCTGCTGGCGCTCGGCGCGGTGCTGTTCTGCATCGCCCTGGCCGGCATCTTCCTCAACCGCAAGAACGTCATCGTGCTGCTGATGTCGATCGAGCTGATGCTGCTGTCGGTCAACATCAACTTCGTCGCCTTCTCGCGCGAGCTCGGCGACGCCGCCGGCCAGTTGTTCGTGTTCTTCATCCTGACCGTGGCCGCGGCCGAAGCCGCCATCGGCCTCGCGATCCTGGTGACGCTGTTCCGTACCCGCCACACGATCAACGTGGCCGAAGTCGATTCGCTGAAGGGCTGACCTGCAGATGGAAATTACGCTCTCCAAGAGTCTGCTGATCGCGGTGGTGCTGGCCCCGCTGGTCGGCAGCATCATCGCCGGCCTGTTCGGCCGTCAGGTCGGCCGCAAGGGCGCGCAGTTCGCCACCATCCTCGGCGTGGCGGTCAGCTGCGCGCTGTCGTGCTGGACCCTGTACCAGTTGGTCGGGCAGGGCGCCTCGCCGTTCAACCAGAACCTCTACACCTTCTTCGAGGTCGGCCACTATTCGGCCCACGTCGGCTTCATGGTCGACCGCCTGACCGCGATGATGATGGTGGTGGTGACCTTCGTGTCGCTGCTGGTGCACATCTACACCATCGGCTACATGGCCGACGATCCGGGCTACCAGCGCTTCTTCAGCTACATCTCGCTGTTCACCTTCTCGATGCTGAGCCTGGTGATGAGCAACAACTTCCTGCAGCTGTTCTTCGGCTGGGAAGCGGTGGGCCTGGTGTCGTACCTGCTGATCGGCTTCTGGTTCAAGCGCCCGACCGCGGTGTTCGCCAACATGAAGGCGTTCCTGGTCAACCGCGTCGGCGACTTCGGTTTCATCCTCGGCATCGCCGGCGTGCTGCTGTGGTTCGGCACGTTGGACTACGCCAGCGTGTTCGCCAACGCCACCGCGGTGCTGGGCAGCGATGCCGCCGGCGGTCTGGCCCAGGTGCAGTTGTTCCAGGGTCATGCCTGGAACGTCTCCACCATCATCTGCGTGTGCCTGTTCATCGGCGCCATGGGCAAGTCGGCGCAGGTGCCGCTGCACGTGTGGCTGCCGGACTCGATGGAAGGCCCGACCCCGATCTCGGCACTGATCCACGCCGCGACCATGGTCACCGCCGGCATCTTCATGGTGGCGCGCATGTCGCCGCTGTTCGAGCTGTCGCAGACCGCGTTGAACTTCGTGCTGGTCGTCGGCGCCACCACCGCGTTCTTCACCGGCCTGATCGGCATCGTGCAGAACGACATCAAGCGCGTGGTCGCCTACTCGACGCTGTCGCAGCTGGGCTACATGACCGTGGCGCTGGGCGTGTCGGCGTACTCGGCCGCGGTGTTCCACCTGATGACCCACGCCTTCTTCAAGGCGCTGCTGTTCCTGGCGGCCGGCTCGGTGATCATCGGCATGCACCACGAGCAGGACATGCGCAAGATGGGCGGCCTGCGCAAGTACATGCCGATCACCTACTGGACCAGCGTGATCGGTACCCTGGCGCTGGTCGGCACCCCGTTCTTCGCCGGCTTCTATTCCAAGGACACCATCATCGAGGCGGCGCAGCACCACGCGCACACCTCGCATGGCTGGATTGCGACCTACGGCTACTGGGCCGTGCTCGGCGGCGTGCTGATCACCAGCTTCTACAGCTTCCGCCTGCTGTTCCTGACCTTCCATGGCCAGGAGCGCTTCCGCGATGCGCATGCGCACCACGATGCGCATCATGACGACGCCCACGGTGCGCATGCCCACGACGATCACGCACACGACGATCACGGCCACGGCCACCACGGCGCGCACGAACCGCACGAGTCGCCGTGGGTGGTGACGGTGCCGCTGATCCTGCTGGCGATCCCGTCGATCGCGATCGGTTTCTTCACCATCGGCCCGATGCTGTTCGGCACCGACTGGGCGGGGCACCATGCCGCGGCGGCGATCAAGGGCCAGGCGGTCAGCTTCTTCACCGGCATCGTCGACTTCTACGATCCGGCGCGCGACACCGTCGGCGCGCTGGCCGAGGAGTTCCACGGCCCGGTCGCGTTCGCCCTGCACGGCCTGACCCAGCCGCCGTTCTTCCTGACCCTGGCCGGCTTCGCCCTGGCCTGGATCCTGTACCTGTGGAAGCCGGAACTGGCGGCGAAGGCGCGCAAGACCTTCTCGGTGCCGGTGTGGATCCTCGAGAACAAGTACGGTTTCGACAAGCTCTGGATCGGCGGTTTCGCCGGCGGCGGCGTGCGCCTGGGCAAGGTGTCGCGCGCGGTGGATACGCATGTCGTGGACGGCGTCATGGTCAACGGCACCGCACGCGTGATCGACCTGGCGGCCAATCTGCTGCGTCGCACGCAATCCGGTTTCCTCTATCACTACGCCTTCGCGATGATCGTCGGTCTCATTGCCCTGCTGGGCGTGCTGATGCATTTCTGGCGTTGACCTGTACGGAATAAGAACACGTGTCGAACTGGCCTCTACTCTCCATCCTGATCTGGCTGCCGATCATCGGCGGCGCCCTGGTGCTCGCCCTGCGTGACGCGCGTGCGGCGCGCTGGGCGTCGCTGCTGGTGGCGTTGCTGACCTTCGCGCTCAGCCTGCCGCTGCTCACCGGTTTCGACTACGCCAGCGACGCGCTGCAGTTCGTCGAGACCCATGCCTGGATCCCGGCATACGACATCGGCTACAACCTCGGCGCCGACGGCATCGCGGTGGCGCTGATCGTGCTGACCACGCTGGTCACGGTGCTGGCGCTGATCGGCGCGTGGACCTCGATCGACAAGCGCGTCAACCAGTACGTGGCCGCGTTCCTGATTCTGGAAGGCGTCACCGTCGGCATCTTCTCCGCCACCGACGCGATGCTGTTCTACGTGTTCTTCGAGGCGATGCTGATCCCGATGTTCCTGATCATCGGCATCTGGGGCGGCCCGCGCCGCATCTACGCCGCGGTCAAGTTCTTCCTGTACACCTTCCTCGGCTCGGTGCTGATGCTGGTCGGGTTGATCTACCTGTACCTGAAGGGCGGCAGCTTCCAGCTCGCCGACCTCTGCCAGCTGTCGCTGACCTCGAAGGAGCAGACCTGGCTGTTCTTCGCCTTCCTGATCGCCTTCGCGGTCAAGGTGCCGATGTTCCCGGTGCACACTTGGCTGCCGGATGCGCACGTGGAAGCGCCGACCGCCGGTTCGGTGATCCTGGCGGCGATCGCGCTGAAGATCGGCGGTTACGGCTTCCTGCGCTTCAACCTGCCGATCCTGCCCGATGCCAGCAACGAGTGGGCGTGGCTGGTGATCGCGCTGTCGCTGATCGCGGTGATCTACGTCGGCCTGGTCGCCCTGGTCCAGGACGACATGAAGAAGCTGATCGCCTACTCGTCGATCGCGCACATGGGCTTCGTCACCCTCGGCACCTTCGTCGCCTTCGCCCTGGTCGGCTTCGGCAGCACCGATGCGGCCCGGTTGGGCCTGCAGGGCGCGATGGTGCAGATGATCTCGCACGGCTTCGTGTCCGGCGCGATGTTCTCCTGCGTCGGCGTGCTGTACGACCGCATGCACACCCGCCGCATCGCCGACTACGGCGGCGTGGTCAACGTGATGCCGTGGTTCGCGACCTTCGCGATGCTGTTCTTCATGGCCAATGCGGGCCTGCCGGGCACCAGCGGCTTCGTCGGCGAGTTCATGGTCATCATGGCCAGCTTCCAGGCGCACCCGCTGCTGGCCTTCGGCGCGGCGACCACCCTGGTGATCACCGCCGCCTACACCCTGTGGCTTTACAAGCGCGTGTTCTTCGGCGAGGTCGCCAATGCGCACGTGGCCGAGCTGAAGGACATCAACGGCCGCGAGGCGCTGGTGCTGGGCGTGTTCGCACTCGGCGTGCTGGCCCTGGGCCTGTATCCGAAGCCGTTGACCGACCTGATGGAGCCCTCGATCGCGAAGCTGGCGGCGCAGATCGCCACCAGCAAGCTGTAAGCGGCCGTCGAGCGTATTGATTCCAGAGATTTGATGATGACCACCCCTGCGCTGCTGCCTCTGACCACCGTCGACCTGCCGCCCCTGCTGCCCGAGCTGGTGCTGACCGCCGGTGCCTTCTTCCTGCTGATGCTCGATCTGTTCATCAGTGAGCGCAACAAGGCCTGGACCCACATCGTCTCGGTGGCGATCCTGGTCGCGGTGTTCGCGATGCTGCTGGCCGGCGTGGGCGGGCAGGGCGAGGTGTTCAACGGCATGTTCGTGCGCGATGCCGCCGCCGACGTGATGAAGACGGTGATCGTCGGCCTCAGCGCGCTGACCCTGATCTACGGCTGGAGCTACCTGCGCGAGCGGAAGCTGTACCAGGGCGAGATCCCGGTGCTGGTGCTGTTCGCCACGGTCGGCATGATGATCCTGGTCTCGGCCGGCAGCCTGCTGATGGTCTACCTGGGCCTGGAACTGCTGGCGCTGTGCTCCTACGCGCTGGTCGCCTCCAACCGCGACAACGGCATGGCCACCGAAGCGGCGATGAAGTACATCGTGCTCGGTTCGCTGGCCTCCGGCCTGCTGCTGTACGGCATGTCGCTGATCTACGGCGCCACCGGCACGCTGAGCCTGAGCGGCATCCACGAGGCGATCGGCAACGGCCGCGAGCACATGCTGTTGCTCACCGGCACGGTGTTCATGATCGCCGGCGTCGCCTTCAAGCTCGGCGCCGCGCCGTTCCACATGTGGTTGCCGGACGTCTACCAGGGCGCCCCGGCGCCGATCGCGCTGTTCATCAGCTCGGCGTCCAAGCTGGCCGCGTTCGGCATGGCCTACCGCCTGCTGGAAGTGGGCGTGGGCCCGCTGGCGGCGCAGTGGCACTGGGTGATCGGCGGCCTGGCGGCGCTGTCGCTGGTGGTCGGCAACCTGATGGCGGTGGCGCAGAGCAACCTCAAGCGCATGCTGGCGTATTCCACGGTCTCGCACATCGGCTTCCTGCTGCTGGGCGTGGCCGGTGGCGGCGAGCGCGGCTATGCGGCGGCGCTGTTCTACGCGATCTGCTATGCGGTGATGTCCACCGCCTCGTTCGGCGCGATCATCGCGCTGTCGCGCAAGGGCTTCGAGGCCGAGAACATCGACGACTTCAAGGGCCTGAACGCGCGCAACCCGTGGATGGCGCTGCTGGTGCTGTGCATCATGGCCTCGCTGGCCGGCGTGCCGCCGTTCCTGGGCTTCTGGGCCAAGCTGGCGGTGCTGGGCGCGGTGGTCGCGGTGCCCGACCAGAACCTGTGGTGGACCGGCCTGGCGGTGCTGTCGGTGCTGTGTGCGGTGATCGGCGCGTTCTATTACCTGCGCGTGATCAAGGTGATGTATTTCGACGAGCCGGTCGGCACGCCGCTGCCGGCCAACGACGACCGTGTGCTGGGCGTGGCGCTGGGCGTCAACGCGCTGGGCCTGCTGGCCTTCGGCCTGGCCTGGAGTCCGCTGATGGCGTGGTGCCAGCGCGCTTTCGCGCACCTGGCCTGATCGCGAAAGGGCGGTTTTCCCGCTGTTTTCCGCCAACGCCGCCGCAAGGCGGCGTTGGCGTTTTTGCATTCGGCGATGCGATTGTTGTTTCGTTTTCCATCGTGTGCGGTTATCATGGCGTCCTTCGAACGGCAGCGTCGCTACCGCATCGAGATGAAAATCAGGGCTTGCAATCGACGCACTGATTCTTCATAATTCCGCTTCTGCTGCGGGGTGGAGCAGTCTGGCAGCTCGTCGGGCTCATAACCCGAAGGTCGCAGGTTCAAATCCTGCCCCCGCTACCATCTTTGTCTGCAGCGGCAACCAGTGCATCGGTTGTCTGCGGCAGGGAAGTTTGGGCTTCGCGATGACGCATGTTCCCGTCGTCGCAACCGGAATCCAGCGTGACCGGAGTTTTACCGGACAAGGGGCCCAGAGGGCCCTTTGTCGTTTCCGGGGTCCGGGAAATGCACGCAATCGACTTTTCAACCTTTTCAGATGCAAGGCAGGCTGTGAGCGACAAGGCAAACGAAATCGCGACTCTGCTGGGCCCGACCGTGGACGCGTTGGGCCTGGAACTGCTGGGCGCGGAATACCTGCCGGCCCCCGGCGGCGCCACGCTGCGCCTGTACATCGACGTGCCGCTGGCCGAGCAGCCCGAGCGCATCGTCAACATCGACGATTGCGAGCGGGTCAGCCGCGAGGTGTCGGCGCAACTGGACGTGGAAGACCCGATCAGCGGCAACTACACGCTGGAGGTGTCCTCGCCGGGCGTGGACCGGCCGCTGTTCAGCGCCGAACAGTTTTCCCGCCATGTGGGCGAATCGGCCAAGGTGGTGCTGAAGTTGCCGCAGCAGGGCCGTCGGCGCCTGCAGGGGCGCATCGTGCAGGCCGACGCCGCTACCGGCCGCATCACTTTCGAGGTCGACGGCGCCGAACTGACTGTGGACTTCGACAACATCGACAAGGCGCGGATCATGCCCGACTGGGCAGCGCTGGGTCTGGCGCCGACCAAGCCGGGCAAGGGCCCGAAGCCGGCCGGCAAGAACGCAAAATCCAATAAGAAACCATCCAACGAACCGGCGGCCGACGAGGCTGCGCGCGGAGCGAAAGAATGAGCAAGGAACTGTTGCTGGTAGTCGACGCGGTGGCCAACGAAAAGGGCGTGCCGCGCGAAGTGATCTTCGACGCGATCGAGGCCGCCTTGGCGTCGGCGGCGAAGAAGCGCTACCCCGACCAGGACGTGCTGACGCGCGTCACCATCGACCACAAGGACGGCACCTACGAGACCTTCCGGCGTTGGGAAGTGGTGGCCGACGATGTGGTGATGGAATCGCCCGACCGACAGATCCGCCTGATGGACGCGGTCGACGAGGCCGAGGGCGTGGACGTCGGCGACTACATCGAAGAGCAGATCGAGAACCCGGACTTCGGCCGCATCGCCGCGCAGGCCGCCAAGCAGGTGATCGTGCAGCGCGTGCGCGAGGCCGAGCGGCAGCAGGTGGTGGACGCGTGGAAGGATCGCGTCGGCGAACTGGTCACCGGTGTGGTCAAGCGCGCCGAGCGCGGCAACATCTACGTGGACCTGGGCGGCAACGCCGAGGCCTTCATTCCCAAGGACAAGGGCATCCCGCGCGACGTGCTGCGCGCCGGCGACCGCGTGCGCGGCTACCTGGCCGAAGTGCGTTCGGAGCCGCGTGGCCCGCAGCTGTTCATCAGCCGCGCCGCGCCGGAATTCATGATCGAGCTGTTCAAGCTGGAAGTGCCGGAAGTGGGCCAGGGCCTGGTCGAGATCAAGGCCTGCGCACGCGATCCGGGCGACCGCGCCAAGATCGCGGTGCTGGCGCACGACACCCGCACCGATCCGATCGGCGCCTGCATCGGCATGCGCGGGTCGCGCGTGCAGGCGGTGTCCAACGAGCTCAACGGCGAGCGCGTGGACATCGTGCTGTGGAACGACAACCCGGCCAACTTCGTCATCAACGCGATGGCGCCGGCCGAGGTGCAGTCGATCATCGTCGATGAAGAAAAGCACTCGATGGACCTGGCGGTGGCGGAAGACCGCCTGGCCCAGGCGATCGGCAAGGGCGGCCAGAACGTGCGCCTGGCCAGCCGCCTGACCGGCTGGCAGCTCAACGTGATGACCGCCGAGCAGGTCGCGGCCAAGTCCGAGGCCGAGCAGGCCGTGGCCCGCCAGCTGTTCATGGACAAGCTGGAAGTGGACGAGGAGATCGCCGCGATCCTGGTTGCCGAGGGCTTCAACTCGGTCGAGGAAATCGCCTACGTGCCGGTCGGCGAGCTGCTGGCGGTGGAAGGCTTCGACGAGGACATCGTCGAGGAATTGCGCGCGCGTGCCCGCGACGCGCTGCTCAACGAGGCGCTGGCCGCCGAGGAGAGCGACGACGACGGTGTGCCGGCGGCGGACCTGCTGTCGCTGCCGGGCATGGACGAAGCCACCGCCTACGCGCTGGCCGGCCATGGCGTACGTACCAGCGAGGACCTGTCGGATCTGGCTGCCGACGAAATCCTCGAGTTCGGCATCGAGGACCTGGACAAGGACCGCGCCGCGGCCCTGATCCTGGCCGCCCGCGCCGAGGAGATCGCCCGCCTGGAGCGCGGCGAATGAGTCAGCGATGAATGCCGCCCTGACCCGATCAGGGCTTAGAATCCGCGCTACCTTCGCACGCGGCGAGGGGGCGCCAACCAGATCATAGGATCCGAATGTCGCAGCAAACCACCATCCGCAAGCTGGCCGAACTGGTGAACACGCCGGTCGAGAAACTGCTGGTTCAACTGGCCGACGCCGGGATGAAGTTCAGCGGTCCCGACCAGGTCGTCACCAGCACCGAAAAGATGAAGCTGCTGGGCTTCCTGCGCCGTACCCACGGCAAGACCGACAAGCCGGTCGAGGAAGAGGCCCAGGCGGCGCCGAAGAAGATCACCCTGAACCGGCGCAAGCTGCAGGAAGTGACGGTCAGCGCCGGGCGCAGCAAGACCACGGTCAACGTCGAGGTCCGGCAGAAGCGCACCTACGTGAAGTCGGCCGAGGACCTGGCCGCCGAGCGTGCGGCGCCGTCCGCGGGCGGACGGGTGGACGACGAGCGCGCCGAGATCCTGCGCAAGCTGGAGGAATCCAAGCAGCGCAATCTGGCCGAACAGCAGAAGCTCGCCGAGCAGGACCGCGCGCGCGCCGAGGAAATCGAGCGCAAGCGCAAGGCCGAGCAGGAAGCGCGCGAGCGTGCCGAGGCCGAGCAGCGTGCGGCCCAGGCCGCGCTGGACGCCGAGTCGGCGCCGCCGGCTGCGGCGCCGTC
>NZ_AQOK01000170.1:0-5312 GCF_000364645.1 Xanthomonas sp. SHU 308
ACCCCAACCCCTCTCCCGGCGGGAGAGGGGCTCGGTTCCTCTAAGGCCTATTGGGCGTCTGTTGTCGACAAGCGGCAACCCGGCCTACAAGCATCTGCCTGCCAATGCCTACTGCACGATCGAACCGACTCTGCGTCCAAAGTGGACAGAGCATGTAGGCGATCCTGTGACTGGTCATTGGACGCATTACGCGCACTTCCTGGTGCGCGTTTCTCATCGATTGCAGATCCGCTCTCGTGCAATCTGCCGATGAATGCCGGTCGGCGCGTCTACATGTCACCGTCAAGTGCATGGGCGTTCAGCCGAACATGTGCGCCAGTCCGCACTCGGTGAGGCGTTTTGACGACGCGCATCGCACCGTTCCATGTGGCGATGCGTCTCTTTCATGCCCCGCCGCTTAGACTTTTCCACCTCAGGCGACCGCGTAGGCATCGATTGCTCTACATGCGCACCGCCCTTCGGCCCCTTTCACCCACCACGAGGCCTTCCCCCATGAGCCAAGCCAATGGATACGCCGCCAAGGCATCCGATCAGCCGCTGACCCCGTTCACCTTCGAGCGCCGTGCGCTCGGTGCGCACGACGTCAGTATCGAGATCCTCTACTGTGGCGTCTGCCACTCGGATCTGCATACCGCCCGCAATGAGTGGCACAACACCCAGTACCCGTCGGTGCCGGGCCATGAAATCGTCGGTCGCATCACCGCGGTGGGCGACCAGGTCAGTGCCTTCAAGGTCGGCGATCTTGCCGGTGTCGGCTGCATGGTCGACAGCTGTCGGCATTGCGCTTCCTGTGCCGATGGCGAGGAGCAGTACTGCGAGAACGGCTTCGTCGGCACCTACAACGGTCCGATGTTCGGCGGCGAGAACACGTATGGCGGCTACTCCGATCACATCGTGGTCGACGAGAAGTACACGTTGCATATTCGCCACGATGCTGGGCAACTGGCGGCGGTGGCGCCGCTGCTGTGCGCCGGCATCACCACGTATTCCCCGCTGAATCACTGGAAGGTCGGCCCGGGCAAGAAGGTCGGCATCGTTGGGCTGGGCGGCCTCGGGCACATGGGCGTGAAGATTGCCCATGCGATGGGCGCGCACGTGGTGCTGTTCACCACCTCGGCCGGCAAGCGCGACGACGCGCTGCGCCTGGGCGCGAACGAGGTGGTGGTGTCGAAGAACGCCGAGGAGATGGCGGCGCACACCAACAGCTTCGATTTCATTCTCAACACCGTCGCGGCCCCGCACGATCTGGATGCGTTCCTGACCCTGCTCAAGCGCGACGGCTCCATGACCCTGGTCGGCGCGCCGGCCGAGCCGCATCCGTCGCCGACTGTGTTCAACCTGATCATGAAGCGGCGCCAGTTGGCCGGTTCGCTGATCGGCGGCATCCGTGAGACGCAGGAGATGCTGGATTTCTGCGCCAAGCACGGCATCGTGTCCGACATCGAAACGATCGAGATGGCGCAGATCAACGAGGCCTACGAGCGCATGCTCAAGGGCGACGTGAAGTACCGCTTCGTCATCGACATGGCCAGCCTGGGGCAGGCCAAGCAAGCGGCCTGAGCCGACGGCGACCGTGGCGGTCAGCCGCCGCGGTCACGTCATGCGTCATCGTCATCCCATGAAAGCCCGGGCAGCGCATGCCCGGGCGTTTCTGTAGCGGTAGCTCTCGTCGCGGCCGAAGTGCTCTACGCGTGGGCTTCCGATCGGCATTCGAGGCGCTCGGAAGACGTCCGGCAACCGCGCACCACTGCGTGCGGTAAGCGATCTGCACGAGGTGGTGGCAGCGACTATGCGGTGCGCCGCGGGACATGGTGGCAGAGACGACAACGGCGCCGAAGCACCGTTGCCATGAAACGAAGGAAGCCGCCGCCTACTTGCCGGCGGCAGGCTCGGCCGCCGGCAGCGACGTCGGCCGGCCCATCATCTTGTCGCGTGCGGCCTTGAACGGATTGTCCGCGTACCAGTTCGGCCAGCTGTCGCCGGCGGCCAGTTCCTTGCCAACGCCGTACACCGCCTGCAGGTCGTCCATCACACCGTCGAGCTTCCAGGTCGCCGGGTCGTACTCGTCGGCTGGCGTGTGGTAGCGCTTGGCGTACTCGGCTGCCGCACGCCGTCCTGCTTCGATGCCGCCGTCGACCAGGTCTTCGCCGCCGTCGATGTACAGCGCCGGCACGCCGGCCTTGGCGAAGTTGAAGTGATCCGAACGGAAGTAGAACCCGCTCTGCGGCGCGTCTTCGGCGTGCAGCACGCGGCCTTGCGCGGCCGCGATCGGCTTGAGCAGGTCTTCCAGCTGTGAGCTGCCGAACCCGTTGACCACCAGGTCCTTGGCGCGCCCGTCCACCGGCATCGCATCCAGGTTGATGACGCCGGCGATCTTGTTCAGCGGGAAGGTCGGATGCGCCACGTAGTACTTGGAACCGAGCAGCCCCGATTCCTCCAGCGTCACCGCCAGGAACACTACCGAGCGTTCTGGCTTGGGCTGCTCGTGCGCGAACGCCTCGGCGATTTCCAGGATGCCGGCCACGCCGGTGGCGTTGTCGACCGCGCCGTTGTAGATGTTGTCGCCGGGCTCGCCCTCGTGCTTGCCCAGGTGGTCCCAGTGCGCCATGTACAGCACCGCTTCGTCGGCGCGGCTGCTGCCGGGCAGCACCCCGACCACGTTGCGCGAGGTCTTCTCGGCGATGGTGCTCTTCAGGTCCACCGAGAGCTTGGCCTTCAGCGGGATCGGCTTGAAGCCGCGCTTGCTGGCGTCCTTGTAGGCCTGCGCCAGGTCCAGGCCGGCGTCGGCGAACAGTTGCCTGGCCGCCTCGGCGGTGAGCCAGCCCTGCACCGGAATGCGCGGCTCCGGATCGTCCTTCGCCGGCAGGTCGTACTGCGCGCCGGACCAGGAGTTCTTGACCACGTCCCAGCCGTAGCTGGCGCCGGGCGTGTCGTGCACGATCAATGCGGCGGCGGCGCCCTTGCGCGCGGCTTCCTCAAACTTGTAGGTCCAGCGCCCGTAGTAGGTCATGCGCTTGCCTTCGAACAGGCTGCCATCGCCGGTGTGGAAGCCGGGGTCGTTGACGAACATCACCACGGTCTTGCCCTTCCAGTCCTGGCCGGCATAGTCGTTCCACTTCTGCTCCGGCGCGTCCACGCCGTAGCCGACGAAGACCATGTCGCTGCCATCGAGCTTGACCTCGGGCTGGCCGGTGCGCGTGCCCACCACCATGTCGGTGCCGAAGGCCAGCTGCCGCGCTGCGCCGTCGTGGGCGATGGTGAGCATTGTGCCCGGCGCCGCGGTGGTCTCGGTCATCGCCACGTCCTGGAACCAGCTGTCGCCGTTGCCCGGTTGCAGGCCGATGCGCTGCATCTGGTCGCGGATGTAGCTGACCGTCTTGTCTTCGCCAGGCGTACCCGGACCGCGGCCTTCGAAGGCATCGGAGGACAGCGTCTTGACCAGTTCGGCGAAGTCCGCCGGTGCGATCCCGGTGGAGAACGCGTGCGTGGGCGCCGCAGCGGGTGCGGGCGCCGCGGCCGGTGGCGCGATGTCGGCGGCTGGGGCGGGCGCTTCGCGTTTGCACGCGGTCAGCGCCGCGGCTGCGGCCAGGCACAGCACGAGCTTGCGGGACATGGGGGCTCCTGATGGCGAGGGAACCCCGGATTCTATAGGCAAGCCGCACGCGCCCGGGCGGGCGCGTCGTCGCGGCACGGCTCAGTTGTTCGGCGCGGTGTCGCCGTCGAAGGGTAGCGCGGTGGCGCCGGTGATCGGCCCGGTCTTGGCGCTGCGGTGCACGTACAGGGTCACTTCGCGCTCGAAGCGCAGCGGGCCGTCCACCACCGCACGCGGGCCGACGATGACCCGCGGCTTGCGCGTCGGCTTGAACGACATGCTGAAGCTGGGCTTGTTGATCGAAATGCCACCACCGACATGCGAATCGTGGCCGACGGTGATGTCGCCGTTGACCGTCTCGATGCCCTTGTCCAATTGCGTGGCGACCAGGCCGATGCTGCCGTTGACGCTCTCGATGCCGCCGCCGACGCGGCCGCCGCGGTCGACGAAGATGCCGCCGTTGACGGTTTCGATGGAACCGGCGACCTGCGCGCGCTCGCCGAGGGTGATGCCGCCGTTGACCGTGGACAGCCCCTTGGTCTGCGCGCCGTCGGCGACCTTGACGCTGCCGTTGACCGTTTCCACGCTGCCCACCTGGGCGCCGGACTGCACGGTGATGCTGCCGTTGACCGTTTCCAGATCGCCGTACTGCTTGCCGGCGTCGGCGGTGATGCTGCCGTTGACCTTGCTGATGCCCTCGCCCGCGAACGCCGAGCCGGCCGTCAGGGCCAGCGCCAGCACAACCGCCAGATGCATGCGTTTCATCCTTCACCTCCCGGGCGCCGGCGATGCGGCCGCAATCAATCGTGGGGCGATCACAACACGCTTCGCTACAATCCACACCTGCCTGAAGTCACTGGAACCCCGCTTGCCCGCAGCCGCGCCTGTCCCATCGCATTCCGCCGCGCCCCGCGCGGCCGAGCGGCGTGCGCCCGTGCAATGGCGCGGGCCGTTGCGCAGCCTGCTGGCGCTGGCGTGGCTGCTGACCGCCGGGTTGGCCGCGGCGCAGAATCCGCGCGAGGCCGAAAAGCGCCTGGAGAAGGTGCGCAACGAACTGAAGAGCGTGGCCGAGGAGCGCCGGCAACTGGAAGGCAAGCGCGGCGACGCCGCTCGCCAGTTGCGCGAGGCCGACGAAAAGGTCGCCGTCACCGGCCGCAGCCTGGCGCAGACGCAACAGGCGCTGCAGCGGCACCAGCAGACCCTGGCCGAGCTCGAGCGCAAGCGCGATGGCCTGCGCAGCGGTTTGACGCGGCAACGCGCCGAACTGGCGCAACTGCTGCGGGCGGCCTATGCCATCGGCGGCAATGCGCCGCTGAAGCTGTTGCTGGCGCAGGACCGCGTGGCCGATGCCAACCGCCTGCTGGCGTACCACCGCTATCTGCAGCGCGAGCGCGCGCAGCGCATCGCCACGCTGACCCACGAGTTGCAGGCGCTGGAACAGGTGCAGCGCGAGGTCGTCGAACAGAAGCAGCAACTGAGCGAGGCCCAGCGCCGCCAGCAGGAACAGGCCCAGGCGCTGCAGCGCGACCGCAAGCAGCGCGCCACCGTGGTCTCGGAACTGGACCAGCGCTACCAGGACCGCAGCGAACGCGAGAAGGCGCTGGGCCAGGACGCCAAGGCGCTGGAAACCCTGCTCGCCAACCTGCGTGCCGCCGCCGCCCGCGCCGAGGCCGAGCGCCGCGCCGCGGCCAGACGCGAGGCGGCCGAACAGGCGGCGCAG
>NZ_AQOK01000171.1:0-1892 GCF_000364645.1 Xanthomonas sp. SHU 308
TGGCGCGGCGGGCGTCTCCTGCTTGCCGCAGGCGGCCAGCAACAGGAGCGAGGCGAACAGGGACACGGGCAACAGCACGGAGACGGCACGACGACGGACGGAAGCAGAGCGCATGGGAGCAGAACCTTTGCGGAGTGCACGATGGGAGGAGCAGGCCGCGCGAGCGGCGTGTACGGAACGGCGGAAAGCGGTCATTGCGTGCGTCGGTGCTGGGCCTCCGTCAGCAGGTGGGCGAGTTCGGCATTGCCGCGTTGCTGGGCCAGCGCCGCCGGGGTCTTGCCGTCGGCGTCGCGCGCATCGGCGCTGGCGCCAGCGGCGAGCAGGCGCCGGGCGCTGTCCTCGCGGCCGGCAGCGGCAGCCAGCATCAACGGCGTGACGCCGGCGCGGTTGGCACGGTCGGCTTCGGCACCGCGCTTGAGCAGCAGATCGAGGATCTTCGGGTCGTTGCGCGCCACCGCGAACATCACCGGGGTGAAGCCGGCCGGGTTGGCACGGCGCACGCTGGCACCCGCGGTGAGCAATGCCTGTACCAGGTCGGCGTCGGCGTAGGAGATGGCCAGGTCCAGCGGCGTCCAGCCGTCGGCGGACACCGCCTCGACCTTGGCGCCATGCGCCAGCAATTGCGCGGCGCTCTTGCCGTCGTTGGACCAGGCCGCCTTCATCAACGGCGTCCAGCCATTGCTGTCGCGGTTTTCGACCTTGGCGCCGGCAGCCAGCAGCTCGCCGACCAGCAGCGGCGCCTGGTTGCGGATCGCCTGCTGCAGCGGCGGCTCGCCGAGCAGGTTGGGCTTGTCGGCGCTGGCGCCATGCCGCAGCAGCCAGGCCACGCGCACGCCATCGCCGGCGTCCAGCGCATGCGCCAACTCCTCGTTCGGATCGGCACCGCCGGCGATGCGCAACTGCAATTGCGCCAGCATGTCCGACGAGGCCTGCGCGCTCGGCGTATCGTCCGGGTCGTCGGGCACCGCGTAGGAGCCGTGCGAGCGCAGATCGCCGGCGACGATGCAATCGGCGCAGTCCACCAGCGGCACGTGATACTCGCGCAGGATCGCGCCGATCTTGCCGGCGCTGCGCTGCATCGCCGCGTTCAGCGCATCGCGCAATGCCGCGTTCTTGCGCGACACCGCCCACGCCATCGAATATTCCAGCACCTCGTTGTCGATGACGTTCAGCGGCACCACGCCGAGGCCGCCGCGCGCGGCGTAGTAGCCGGCCACCGGCCCCCAGGATTCGGCGGCATCGAGCTTGCCGGCGGCGACCTGCTCGGCGAGCTTGCCGGGATGTTCCTGCGGCGCACTCGCCGAATCGTAGAACAGGTACTGCACTTCACCCTGCACGCCATGGTCGAACAGCGCCTGCCGCGCCGGCGAGCTCTGGAACACGCCGACCTTGAGCTTCTTCAGTGCCGGATCGTCCAGCGAGGCAGGACGCAGGTCCAGGCCCTTGCGGGTGACCAGCACATAGGTGGAGCGATACAGCGGGCGCGTGGGCAGGCCCATCTCGAAATCGCTGTTCATGTCCATCAGCACGTCGCAGCGCCCGGCGTTGATCGTGCTGCGCGCCAGGCCGCGCTGGTAGTAGCTGCGCCACTCGTACTCCAGGCGCCGGCCCATCTCCGCGGCCACCACCTGGGCGATCTTGTTCTGGAAGCCCTCGCCTGCACGATCGGACAACGGCATGTTGCCGGGATCGGCACAGACCCGCAGCACCGGCGCATCGGCCGGCAGCGTCGTGGCGGGCGCGGCGGATGCCGGTGCCGCAACGGCGGGCGGGGCAGCAGGAGCGCGAGCCGTCGCGGACGACGGCTCGCGCGTACAGCCTGCGGCGACGAGTCCGAGGCTGCACAACAGCAACACGGCGCGCGCGCCCGCAGGCAGGCGCCGCGAGGCGGA
>NZ_AQOK01000172.1:0-7834 GCF_000364645.1 Xanthomonas sp. SHU 308
GCCCCTTCGGGGCACCTTCTCCCGATGGGAGAAGGGAGAAGGAAGTGCCGGCCCACTCATTTCCCACTTGGCGACGGCGCGGTGAGTCGCCATGGCGCAGGCCTACGGCAACGCACGCATCAGCAGTTCCTCGACCGGCACACCCGGCTCCAGCGTGCCAAACGCCAGTCCATGCGCGCCGGCCAGTCGGCTTTGCACGAACACAGTGGCGGCCGGACTGCCGCTGCGCAGCAGGAGCGCGGCCTGCAAGGCCAGCGCGATGCGTTCGGCCAGGCGCCGTGCGCCGAACTCGTCCACCTCAGCATTACCGGCCAACGACGCGCGCAGTGCGTCCAGCGCCGCGTCGTAGGCCGGGACGGCGCCGGCCGCGGTCTGCAGCTCCGCCAGGACCGCGGCCGCGCTGGCCGGTTCGCGCGCCAGCGCGCGCAGCACGTCCAGGCACTGGATGTTGCCGCTCCCCTCCCAGATCGAATTCAGCGGCGCCTGCCGGTACAGCCGCGGCAGGATCGACTCCTCGACGTAGCCGGCACCGCCCAGGCATTCCTGCGCCTCGTTGACGAAGGCCGGCGCGCGCTTGCACAGCCAGTACTTGCCCAGCGCGGTGGCGATGCGCGCGAATGCGGCCTCGGCGGCATCGGTGTCGGCCGCGTCCACTGCGCGGGCCACGCGCAGCGCGAACGCGGTGGCGGCTTCCGATTCCAGGGCCAGATCGGCCAGCACGTTGCGCATCAGCGGCTGCTCGACCAGGCGCTTGCCGAACGCGATGCGATGCCGCGCGTGGTGCAGCGCCTGCGCCAGCGCCATGCGCATCTGCGCGGCGGCGGCGAGCATGCAGTCGAGCCGGGTCAGCATCACCATGCCGATGATCCGCGCCACACCCCGCCCTTCCTCGCCGACGCGCTGCGCCCAGGCCCCGGCGAACTCGACTTCGCTGGACGCGTTGGACCAGTCGCCCAGCTTGTCCTTCAGCCGCATCAGCCGCAACGCGTTGAGCTGGCCATCGGGCAGGCGCCGCGGCAGCAGGAAGCAGGTCAGGCCGCCCGGCGCCTGCGCCAGCACCAGGAAGCCGTCGGACATCGGTGCGGAGAAGAACCACTTGTGCCCGACCAGACTGTACGCGCCGTCGCCGTCCAGCGGCGTGGCGACGGTGGCGTTGCGGCGCACGTCAGAGCCGCCCTGCTTCTCGGTCATGCCCATGCCCAGGGTGATGCCGGCCTTGTCGGCGATCGGCACATCGCGCGGGTCGTAGTGCGGCGCGGCGGCCTTGTCGGCCCATTCGCGCAAGGCCGGGTCCTGGCGCAATACCGCGACCGCGGCATGGGTCATGGTCAGCGGGCAACTGGTGCCGGCCTCGGCCTGGTGGTGCAGGTAGCTCAGCGCCGCGCGCGCCACATGCGCGCCCGGCTGCGGGCTGTGCCAGGACAGCCCGGCCACGCCATGGCGCTTGGCCGCGTCCAGCAACTGGTGATAGGCCGGGTGAAACTCGACCGTGTCGATGCGGTGGCCGTAGCGGTCGTGCGTGCGCAGCCGCGGACGGTCGCGGTTGGCGTCGAAGCCGAGCCGATACAGCGCATCGCCGGCCAGCACGCCGTACTGCGCCAGCGTCGCCGCGAAGCCGTCCGCGCCCTCGCGTGCGCAGGCCTCACGCAGCGCCACGTCGTCGGCCCAAAGATCGCGCGGTTCGAACGGCGGCGGCTGATTGTCGACCGTATGCGTGGCGAACGCCGGCAGGTCCGTGGGCATGCATTTCCCTCCCAGAAGCGCTGCACGCATTGTGGCCGATCCGTCGCGTCGCCGCGAACGCGCGGGGCGGATTCTCATCTCCTGCACACCGGCTTGGACACAGTGGCGCCCATGCCGAATGCCGCTTCCCAGGATCTGGTGGTGCTGCGCCCGGAAGGGCTGTACTGCCCCGCCGGCGACTTCCATATCGATCCCTGGCGGCCGGTGCCGCGCGCGGTCATCACCCACGGCCACGGCGACCACGCGCGCTCGGGCATGGGCGAATACCACTGCGCCGCCGCCGGCCTGCCGATCCTGCGCTGGCGGCTGGGCGAGCAGGCCTATCGCGCCTACGACTACGGCACCCGCTTCACGCTCGGCCGCGCGCAGGTGTCGCTGCATCCGGCCGGACATGTGCTCGGCTCGGCGCAGGTACGCATCGAAGTGGATGGCGATGTCTGGGTCGCCTCGGGCGACTACAAGCGCCAGCCCGATCCGACCTGCGCGCCGTTCGAGGTGGTGCGCTGCGACACCTTCATCACCGAGGCCACCTTCGCCCTGCCGGTGTACCGGTGGCCGGACACCAGCGCGGTGGCGCGCGAGATCGTCGCCTGGCGCCGCGAGTGCGGCGCGCGCGGCGAGGCCGCCGTGCTGTTCTGCTACGCATTGGGCAAGGCGCAGCGCGTGCTCGCCGAACTGCAGCCCTGGGACGATCAGCCGGCGCTGCTGCACGGTGCGGTAGCGGCCGGCGTGGCGGTGTATCGCGAGGCCGGCGTGGCGATGCTGGACACGCGCACCGTGTCCGAACTGGACAAGCGCGCCGACTACGCCGGGCAGTTGGTGCTGGCGCCACCCTCGGCCGCTGGCAGTCCGTGGCTGCGCCGCTTCCGCCATGCGCAACTCGGCTTCGCCTCGGGCTGGATGCGGCTGCGCGGCAACCGCCGCCGGCGCAACTACGACCGCGGCTTCGTGGTCTCCGACCATGCCGACTGGCCCGACCTGCTGCGCACCATCGACGAGACCGGAGCACGGCGCGTAATTGCGACCCACGGCAACACCGACGCGATCATCCGCGCGCTCAATGAACGCTGTGTGGCCGCCGAGGCGTTCCGTACCGACTACGGTGGCGAGGAATGAAGCGCTTCGCCGCGCTGTACCGGCAACTGGACCAGAGCACCGCGACGCTGGACAAGCGCGCCGCGCTGGTGGCGTACTTCGAGCAGGCGCCGCCGGCCGACGCGGCCTGGGCGATCTGGTTGCTCAGCGGCGGCAAGCTGCGTCGTATCGCCAACACCCGCGAACTGCGCGAATGGATCGCGAAGGAAAGCGGCCTGCCCAGCTGGCTGGTGGACGACAGCTACGACCACGTCGGCGATCTTGCCGAAACCCTCACGCTGCTGCTCGACGATCCGGCGGAAACCCCGGACCCGGCACCGCTGCGCGACTGGATCGAGGAGCGCCTGTTGCCGGTGGCTGCGCAGGACGACGCCGCGCGCCGCGCCGCGGTGGTGGCGGGCTGGCGCAGCCTGGCCTTCGACGAACGCCTGCTGTTCAACAAGCTGCTGACCGGCGCGCTGCGCGTGGGCGTGTCGCAGCGGCTGGTGCAGCAGGCGCTGGCGGCGATGTCGGGAATCGACATCGCGCGCATCGCCCAGCGCATGCTCGGCGCCTGGTCGCCGACACCGCAGGCGCTGGAGCAATTGCTGTCCGACGAGGTGCTGCCCAGCGACCGCCAGCAGCCCTACCCGTTCTTCCTGGCCTCGCCGCTGGAAGCCGAGGCCGCCACGCTCGGTGCGCTCGACGACTGGTTGCTGGAATGGAAATGGGACGGCATCCGCCTGCAACTGATCCGCCGCGACGGCGAGGTGGCGCTGTGGTCGCGCGGCGAGGAACGCCTGGACGGGCGCTTCCCGGAGATCGAGGCGGCGGCGGCGACGCTGCCGCGCGATGCGGTGATCGATGGCGAGCTGCTGGTCTGGCGCGAAGGCGAGCCCGCGCCGCTGCCGTTCACCGCGCTGCAGACCCGCATCCAGCGGCGCAAGCCCGGTGCAAAGACCCTGGCCGACACGCCGGCGCGGGTGCTCGCCTACGACCTGCTGGAACTGGACGGCCAGGACCTGCGCGAGCAGCCGCTGCAGCAGCGTCGCGCGCAACTGCAGGCCCTGCTGGAAGCGCACGCCGATCCGCGCCTGACCCTGTCGCCGCAGGTGCAGGCGACGACGTGGGAGCAGGCGGCAACGCTGCGCGAGGATGCGCGCGTGCGCGGCGTGGAAGGGCTGATGCTCAAGCGTGCGACGTCGCCCTACCAGTCCGGCCGCCGTCGCGGCGATTGGTGGAAATGGAAGGTGGCGCCGCTGACCATCGACGCGGTGCTGCTGTATGCGCAGGCCGGCCACGGCCGGCGCAGCACGCTGTACACCGACTACACCTTCGGCCTGTGGGATGGCGAGCAACTGGTGCCGGTGGCCAAGGCCTACTCCGGCCTGGACGACAGCGAGATCCTGGCGCTGGACCGCTGGATCCGCGCGCACACCACCGAGCGCTTCGGCCCGGTGCGCGCGGTGACGCCGTACCAGGTGTTCGAGCTCGGCTTCGAGGCGGTGAATCGCAGCAGCCGGCACAAGTCCGGCATCGCCGTGCGCTTCCCGCGCATCCTGCGCTGGCGCCACGACAAGCCGTTCGCCGAGGCCGACCGCTTGACCACGCTGCAGGCGCTGACGCGATGAGCGCAACCGCGGCGCGCCGGCGCCCGGCCGATGCGCCGCTGTACGCCTGGTTCGCGCAGCAGGGCTGGCAACCGCTGCCGTTCCAGCGCGCGCTGTGGCGGCAGTATCTGGACGGCGGCTCCGGGCTGCTGCACACGCCCACCGGCAGCGGCAAGACCCTGGCTGCGTTCGGCGGCCCGTTGTTGGAGGGCCTGCGTGCGCAGACCGCGGCGCAGGCGGCCGCCGCCAAACAGACGCCCGCCCGTGGCAACGGCGCCAGCGCGACTGCCAAGACCGCCTCGCCGCCGCGCACGCGCCGGCAGGCGCAGCGCGACCTCAAGGTGCTGTGGATCACCCCGTTGCGCGCGCTCGCCGCCGACACCGTGCGCGCGTTGCGCGAACCGGCACAGGCGCTGGGCCTGGACTGGCAGATCGGCCTGCGCACCGGCGATGCCAGTGCGCGCGACAAGCGCCTGGCGCGCAGCGGCAAGCTCGACGTACTGGTGACCACGCCCGAATCGCTGGCGCTGCTGCTGTCCTATCCCGACACCGCGCCGCAACTGGCGACGCTGCGCTGCGTGATCGTCGACGAGTGGCACGAACTGCTCGGCAACAAGCGCGGCGTGCTGTTGCAGCTGGGCCTGGCGCGGCTGCGCGGGTGGGCGCCGGCGCTGCGCACCTGGGGCCTGTCGGCCACGCTCGGCAACCTCGACGAAGCGCGCGACGTGCTGCTGCCGCACCTGCCGCAGGCGCCGATCGTGGCCGGGGTCAAGCCGCGCACGCTGACCCTGGAGACGCTGGCACCCGCGGTGGGCGAGCGCTTCCCCTGGGCCGGGCACCTGGGCCTGGCGCAATTGCCGCGGGTGCTGGAAAAACTCTTCGCGGTGCGCACCAGCCTGCTGTTCACCAACACCCGCGCGCAGGCCGAGCTGTGGCATCAGGCGCTGACCTCGGTGTGGCCGGAAGAAGCGCACACGCTGGCCCTGCACCACGGCTCGCTGGATCCCGCACTGCGCAGCGCTGCCGAGCAAGGCCTGCGCGACGGCAGCCTGCGCTGCGTGGTGGCGACCTCCAGCCTGGACCTGGGCGTGGACTTCCCCGCCGTCGATCAGGTGCTGCAGGTCGGCAGCCCCAAGGGCGTGGCGCGGCTGCTGCAGCGTGCCGGCCGTGCCAAACACCGCCCCGGCGAGGCCGGCCACGTGTTGTGCGTGCCCTCGCACGCGCTGGAACTGGTCGAATACGCCGCGGCGCGCCGCGCCATCGCCCATGGCCGCATCGAATCGCGGCCCTCGCCGCGGCTGTCGCTGGACGTGCTGGCGCAGCACTGCATCACCTGCGCGCTGGGCGGCGGCTTCGCTGCCGACGCGCTGTACGCCGAAGTGCGCGGCACCGCCGCCTTCGCCGCGCTGGACGCACCGACCTGGCAGGCGGTGCTGGAATTCGTCGTGCAGGGCGGGCGCGCGCTGGCGCAGTATCCGGACTACCGCAAGGTGGTGCTGGACGAAGACGGCCTGTACCGCGTGCACGACCGTCGCATCGCCCTGCGTCATCGCCTGTCGATCGGCACCATCACCAGCGACGGCAGTGTCGCGGTGCGCTTCCTGCGCGGCGGCAGGCTCGGCGCGGTGGAGGAGCAGTTCGTCGGCCGTCTGCGCCGCGGCGATCGCTTCCAGTTCGCCGGGCGCCTGCTGGAACTGGTGCGACTGGAGGACATGACTGCCTACGTGCGCCTGGCCAAGGGCGGCGACGGCAGCGTGCCGAAGTGGATGGGCGGGCGCATGCCGCTGTCTTCGGAACTGGGCCGCGAGGTGGAAGCGGTGTTCGCCGATCCGCGCGGCGAGGCCGAACTGCGCGCACTGGCGCCGCTGCTCGGCCTGCAGCGCGCGCTGTCGGATCTGCCGGCGCCGCAGCGGCTGCTGGCCGAGCGCGTGCGCGCCCGCGACGGCCAGCACCTGTTCGTGTATCCGTTCGCCGGCCGCCAGGTGCACGAAGGCCTGGCCGCGCTGCTGGCGCTGCGCTGGGGCCGACGGCAGCGCAATACCTTCAGCTTCGCCGCCAACGACTACGGCTTCGTGCTGTCGCCGGCAGAGGACGCGCCAATCGATGCGGCGCTGCTGCGCGAACTGCTGAGTCCGGCGCAGTTGTTCGAGGATCTGCGCGAGAGCCTCAACCTCGGCGAACTGGCGCGCCGCCAGTTCCGCGAGATCGCCCGCGTCGCCGGCATGTTGCCGCCAAGCCTGCCCGGCCGCCTGCCGCGCAGCCTGCGCCAGCTGCAGGCCTCCAGCGGCCTGCTGTACGACGTGCTGAGCCGCTTCGATCCCGAGCACTTGCTGCTGGCGCAGGCCGAGCGCGAGGTGCTGCAGGGCGAGATGGAACTGACCCGGCTCGCCGCCACCCTGGACGATTGCGCCGCGCGCGAGCTGGCACTGCACAGCCCGCGCAGCCTCACGCCACTGGCGTTCCCGCTGTGGGCCGAGAGCATCCGCGGCCAGCTCAGCACCGAGGACTGGAAGGCGCGGGTGATGCGCGCGGCGGCGCAACTGGAGCAGCGCCATGCGCGCTGAACTGGACTTGCGGCTGGCAGGGGAACCGATGCGCCTGCTCGGCGACCGCGCACTGTACTGGCCGGCGCGGCGACGGCTGCTGATCGCCGACCTGCATCTGGGCAAGGCCGACGTCTTCCGCCGCGCCGGCATCGGCCTGCCGCGCGGCGGCACCGCGCTCGACCTGGCGCGGCTGTCGGCGCTGCTGCAGGCACAGGATGCGGCGGAACTGTGGATCCTTGGCGACGTGCTGCACGGCGCCGCGCCCGATGCCGACTGGCAACGCCAGTGGCATGCCTGGCGCGCGCAGCATCCGCAACTGCGCGTGGCGGCGATCACCGGCAACCATGACCGCGCCCTCGCCGGCGCCGGGCTGGACATCGCGCCGCTTGGCACGCAGGTGGAAGACGGCCCGTTCGTGTTGCGTCACGATCCGGTGACAGATGCGCAGCGCCACGTGCTGTGCGGGCACCTGCACCCGCTGGCCAAACTGCCTGGCTTGCGCCCGCGCTGGCCGGCGTTCTGGCTGCGCGACGGCATGACCGTGCTGCCGGCGTTCTCGCACTTCACCGCCGGCGTCGCCCCGGTGCTGGCGCCGGGCGAGCGCCTGGTCGCCTGCGTCGAAGGCGCGGCCTTCGCCCTTCCAGTGGCAACGGCGTAGATCGGGCGGGGTGGCGACTGGTCGTGACTGCAACCGAAGTGGCCAGTGCGATGCCGTGCTGTGGGAGGGACTTCAGTCCCGACGCGACCAACTGAAAGGTGTCGGGGCTGAAGCCCCTCCCACAGTGCAGTCACAATGCATTGCGCGAGTGCTTGGCACCGTGCTGGAGGAAGCGTCGGTGTAACGCCGGGCAGCCCATGACC
>NZ_AQOK01000173.1:0-1711 GCF_000364645.1 Xanthomonas sp. SHU 308
GGTACGGGGCGGTATGTGCAGAGTGATCCGATTGGATTAGATGGTGGCATAGCATCTTTTGAATACTCCTCCAGTTCCCCACTGGCGGCTTCTGACTCGTTAGGTCTGCAAAGTCGGCGGGCAATACCCGTGCGGCCAATGACTACTCAAGAGATATTTGCCCGTGTTGAAGTTCCTTATTTGATTAGGCAGATACAAAGCTATGAGCCTACATTTCGCTATCAAACGGTTGGGCCGATTGGTTACAGATATAATGGTCAGGACACAAGTTTTTTGCGGGATATTTTAAGGCAGCACGAGCAAAGGCAATCTCAGCAGTGCCCAGAGCGGATAGATTATGGCTCCACACCAAGTGGAATTCCTCTGAGTCGTCATTATTCAACGGAAAGAGTTGATCGAAATATACCTGTCAGTCTGGTGGATTACATTGCAAGGAATATGCCTGGGACGCCGCACCAGGGTGCGACTCGGCACTATGATCCGATAAATGATGTGACCGTAGTAATAGGTAGAAATGGTGTGATGACTGCCCATAGGGGTGAAAAATGAATAATATTGGCGGCAGAGAAATTTTTATTATTTCTAAGGATTCATCAAAAAAAAGTGTTGTTGGAACTGCTGTTCTAGACCTGGGGGACGATGGTGGCATTCTTAATATTGAGGTTTATGGGTTATCGCATTTGATAGGGCGTGCGCCGACCAGTGACGAGATCGCTTGGATGAAAAATGAGGTTGTCGATGCCTTCTTCTCGGAAGAAGATGACGTTCTGTCGGTTGTGGTTGGTTTCGGGGAAAATAGACGGCAGAGGTCTTCTTTGGCTATTTTTGGTTTTTCGGAATTTGATCAATTGGTAAGTTTTTCTATTGCACCAGAGTAGGTTTTGGATCTGTGGATGGAAGGTTGTTTTCTTGGTGGGCTTTTAATGGGTGCGATTGGAAGATTATAAAGGCCTCTTTGTATTTTTGTTTTTATTATTTAATTGAGGTCGATATGAAGGTGGAGGATGTTTTGACTTTATATAAGGATCTTCCTGAGTATGCTGGAATTGAATTGGATGGTGTAAAAAAGATGAGTCTATTCGGTGACTATCCAATTAATGTTGCGGCAACGCGCGGCTCTGTGCGAGAAATGTCTGCTCTCTTTAATGTTGGTGCGGACCTTAATGCTTCTGGTGAGCATGGATATACACCTCTGCATAATGCGGTAGAGCAAAGCAATGTTGAGGCAGTTAAATGGCTTTTAGAGAATGGCGCAGATAAAGGGTTGTGTAATTCGTCAGGTGAGACTCCAGCTGACCTGGCAACTATTTTGTCCGAGAATTTAATTGAGTCGATCTTGAATGCTTCGTGAGGTGTGTCTAGATATTTGATGCTGCCTTGATTACGGCCCTGCAGTACGCTTGACCCCTCCATCGCCGGCTGACGTGGATCAAGCGCATCAACACCAATGTGGCGCAACGGCCGTAGCGAACAGGTGTAGTGGGTGGGTAAGCCAACGTCTATACCCTGTACGACGAGAGCGATCACCGGCTGGACGACTACGAAAGTAATGGCGAGGCGGTGCAGCAGGCGATCTGGCTGGATGACTTGCCGGTGGGCGTGCTGGCCAAGACCACACTGCGCTACGTGTAGCCGGACCACTTGGGCACGCCGCGCGCCGTGATCGACCCGGCCCGCGACGTGGCGATCTGGCGCTGGGACCTGAAAGGGG
>NZ_AQOK01000174.1:0-7068 GCF_000364645.1 Xanthomonas sp. SHU 308
CTCCTCGGTCAGGGCCGGTGTGGCCGCGCCGGCCGCCGCGCGGCGCGCGCACCAGGCCAGCAGCGCCGGCGCATCCAGCGGCGGCGCGTACAGATAGCCCTGCGCCACGTCGCAGCCGTAGCTGCGCAGCAAGGCCTCCGCAGCGGCGTGCTCGACGCCCTCGGCGACCACCTGCAAGCCCATGTGGTGGCCCAGGTCGATGGTACTGCGCACGATCACCGCGTCGTCGCTGCCCGCGGCCAATTGCAACACGAAGCTCTTGTCGATCTTCAGTTCGTGTACCGGCATGCGCTTGAGCTGCGCCAACGACGAATAGCCGGTGCCGAAGTCGTCGATGGACAGGCGTACACCGCAGCGGCGCAGCTGCTGCAGCATGTGCAGGGCGTGCTCGACGTCGCGCATCAGCGCGCTTTCGGTCAGTTCCAGGGTCAGCCGCGGCGCGGCCAGGCCGTGCCGCGCCAGGCAGCCGCTGACGAACGCCGGCAGCCCCGGATCGTTGAGATCCAGCGCCGACAGGTTCACCGCCAGACCCAGATCCAGGCCTTGGCCGCGCCACTGCGCCTGCAGGCGCATCGCCTCGTCGAGCACGAACTGGGTGAGTTGCTGGATCGCGCCGGAGTGCTCGGCCAACGCAATGAACTCGTCCGGCCCGATCGGGCCGAGCAGCGGATGCCGCCAACGCAGCAGCACCTCCACTTGTTCGACCGCGCCGCGCGCCAGGCAGATCTTCGGCTGGAAGCGCAGCGACATCTCGCCGCGCGCGATCGCCTGGCGCAGGTCGCCGGTCAGGCGCAGGCGGCGCAGGTGCTGCTCGTCCTGCCCGTCGCGGTACACGGATGCGCCGCCGCCGTGTTGCCGCGCCTGCTGGCGGGCGATGTCGGCGCGGCGCAACAGGGTGTCGGCATCGGCGCCATGCGCGGGAATCAGCGCGATGCCGATGCTGGCGTCGGCCAGGATCCGCGCCTGCGGCAGGCTCAGCGGGTGCCTCAGTTGCGCCAGCAGCTCGTCGGCATAGGCCTCCACCGCGGCGGCATCGGCGTGCGCCAGCACAACCATGAATTCGTCGCTGCCGAGCCGGCCGACCCGGTCCGGCGCGCGCACCGCCTGCTCCAGCCGGCGCCCGGTGTGGACCAGCACCTGGTCGGCGAAATCGTGGCCGAAGCTGTCGTTGAGTTCCTTGAAGCGCTCTAGGTCCAGCACCAGCACCGCGGCGGAACTGGCATCGGCCTGGCAGGCCTCGACCACGGACTGCAGCTGCTGCAGCAGCGCCGTGCGGTTGGGCATCCCGGTCAGCGCATCGTGCCGCGCCTGGTGCAGGATGTCCTGCTCGCGACTGGCGATGCGGCGCTGCATGGCGCCGAAGCTGCTGGCCAGCTCGGCCAGTTCGGCACCGGCGTGCAGCGGCAGCAGCGCCTGGTAGTCGCCGTGCTGGATACGCCGCGTCGCCGCGACCAGTTGCGCGACCGGGCGGCTGACCCCGCGCGCCAGGAAGATCGCCGCCACCAGCGCGGCCAGCGTGGCCACGCCGGCCAGGATCAGGATGCGCAGCTTCAGCAGACGGTACGGCGCGTCGGCGCGGTCCAGCGAGGCCTGCAGCGCGACCATGACCCGGCCGTCGTCGGACGCCGGCCGCACCCGCAGCAGGTAGCGCGCCTGCCCCAACTGCAGCGGCTGCGCGGCCGCCGACGCCAGCGGCGTGCGCCGCAGTTGCTGCTGGAACTGCGCGGCACGCAGCGGATCCAGGGTCGAGGCCAGCACCTGCGGTGCGCCCTGGGTGGTGAAGAAGGTCGCGTCCAGCCCGGTGGTGCCGACGAAATCCTGGCCGAGCTCGTCGCCGGATTCGCCGCCGATCGCGACCCAGCCGACCCGTTGCGGCGCCAGCACCTGCACCAGCGCCAGACGCATGAGGCGCCGGTCCAGCAGCACGATGCCGACCGCACTGCCGTTGCGCTGCGCCTGCCGCAGCAGCGGCTGCACCGCACGCAGTTGCTGCGCCTGCGGCAGCGCCGACAGCCCGGCCAGGAATTGGCCGTCAGCCGACAGCAGCAGCGCGCTGGGCGCGCGCACCCGCGCGGCGTGGTTGCGCAGTGCCGACTGCATGGTCGGCACGTCGCCGCTGGTCACCGCGGCGCGGAAGCCGAAATCGTCGGCCAGCACCGAGGCGGCCTGCAGCAGTTGCTCGTCGCGGCGCTGATCGATGCGCTGCCACACGCGCTCGCCCGTGCGCAGTTCGTCGTCCAGTTGCGCGGCGACGCTGCGCCGGGTCGCCACGTGCACGGCCAGGAACGTCAGCGCCTGGGCCGCCAGCACCACCAGCACCAGCAGCGCGGCGATGCGGGTGTGCAACCGCCACGGCTTCATCGCGTCGGCGCCGTCTGGCTGCGGCGGAACTTGTCCTGCAGCGCGCGGATGCGCGGATCTTCCGGGACGACCGGCGCCGGTCCGCGCGTGGCCAACTGCACCGCCTGGCGCAGCGGCGCGCGCGCTATCTGCAGCGGTTGCGCGTAGCCGGCGCCGCTCAGGCGCGGATGCCACACCCGCAGTTCGTAGGCGCCGGGCGGCACCTCCAGCCGCACCTGCGCGTCGGCGCCGGTCACCGCGAAGTACGGGGTATCCAGCACCACCACGTAGCCGACCATCCAGTCGTGGATGTTGCAGCCCACCGTGACCAGACCCGCCTGCTCGAAGCGCACCGGCTTGGCGGTTCTGCCCTGGTACAGCGGCAGTTCGAAGCGCTTGGCGGGCGAGAAGGAATAGACCTGGTGGCGGATCTGGTCGCTGTTGGGAAAGCGCACCCAACTGCCGGCCTGCACCGCCAGCACTGCGGGCACGAACTGCGAGTTGACCTGATCCATCGTCGCCGTCGCCGAGGCCGTCGCGGCCGGGCGCGCCGGCACGGCCGGTTGCAGGCTGACCACGGCATCGGCCAGCGGACCGGCGGCGTCGGCCACAAGCACCGTGACCGGCGTGGCCGCGGCCGGCAACGCCGCCATCGCGAGCACCACGGCAAGCCAACGGCAGCGGCCTTGCCGCCAGAACGATCCTGTTCGCCTTGTCATCGCACCCTCGCTACGGGCCCGGCTGGCAGCGCCCGGACCTCCCGGACGGCGCGTCGAGGGCGACCTGCAAGCGATATCGGCAGTGAATGGACCCGGCTTGAGGCCGGTCCCGGCCGCCGGGCGTCCCGGCGGCGGCACGCAGCGTTGCGGGCGCGACTTACTTCAGCTTGATCTCGCGCAAGCGCTCTTCCAGGTAGCCCTGCGCGGTGATCGGCTCGGGATAGCGGCTGGGGTTGTCGGCGCTGACGCAGGACGGCAGCACGTCGATCACGAAGTCCGGGTTCGGGTGCAGGAAGAACGGCACCGAGTAGCGCGGCTGGCGCGCCTGCTCGCCCGGGGGGTTGACCACGCGATGGGTGGTCGAGGGGTACACGTGGTTGGTGAGGCGCTGCAGCATGTCGCCGATGTTGACCACGATGGTGTCGGCGTCGGAGGTGAACGGCACCCACTCGCCCTGCTTGGACTTCACTTCCAGGCCGGCGGCGCTGGCGCCGACCAGCAGGGTGATCAGGTTGATGTCCTCGTGGGCGCCGGCGCGCACGTTGGGGATGTCGTCGGCGGTGATCGGCGGGTAGTGGATCGGGCGCAGGATCGAGTTGCCCGAATCGGTCTTGTCGACGAAGTAATGCTCGGGCAGGCCGATGTGCAGGGCCAGCGCCGACAGCACGCGCGCGCCGAGCGCATCCAGCGCCTGGTACAGGCCGTAGCCGTGGGTGCGGAAGCCGGGCACCTCGCTCGGCCACAGGTTCGGCGGCATCACCGCGCGGTACGGGGAGTCGTCGGAAATCTCGCGACCGATGTGCCAGAACTCCTTCAGGTCGAAGTGCTTGGAGTCCTTGGCGGTCTCCACGCCGAAGGCGGTATAGCCGCGCGCGCCGCCGCTGCCGGGCAGGTGGTAGGTGCGCTTGGTCTCCTCGGGCAGGGCGAAGAACGCCTTGAACACGTCGTAGGCCGCGTCGATCTGCGCCTGGGCGATGCCGTGGTTGCGGATGCCGGCGAAGCCCCACTCGCGGTAGGCCGCGCCCAGCTCGGCGACGAAGGCCTCGCGGTCGGTGTCGAAACGGGTGATGTCGAGGGTGGGAATGCGCGCAGTCATGGCAGGAACCGTCATCTCGTGAGAGGAAGCAAACGCCGCGCTCAGCGCAGCAGGCGATACAGCAGGTAGAACGTGACCGCCTTGGCGACGATCACGAAGAGGAAAATGGCGATCGACTCACGCCGCGTCACGGACCGCCTCGGCCAGGGCGTCGAGGGTCTGTCGCATCAACGCGGCATCGTCGGCCTCGACCGTGACCCGCACCACCGGTTCGGTGCCGGAGGCGCGCAGGAAGGCGCGCCCGCGCCCCTGCACCGCCGCCTGCGCCGCGGCCAGCGCGGCCTTCACGGTATCGGCCTCGAGCGGGCGCACGCCCGGCTGCAGGCGCACGTTGACCGTCTGCTGCGGCACCTTCTGCAGGCCGGCCAGCGCCTGGCGCAGGGTCTGCCGCGAGCGCTTGAGCACTTCCAGCACCTGCAGCGCGCTGACGATGGCGTCGCCGGTGGTGGCGCGGTCCAGGCACAGCATGTGCCCGGAGGCCTCGCCGCCGAGCACCCCGCCCTGTTCCACCAGTGCCTGGTGCACGTAGCGGTCGCCGACCTTGGCGCGCAGGAACGGCACCTGCAACGCGGCCAGCGCCCGTTCCAGGCCATAGTTGGTCATCAACGTGCCGACCACCGGGCCGTGCAGGCGGCCGCTGGCCTGCCAGCCGCAGGCCAGCACGTACAGCAGACCGTCGCCGTCGACCGGGTTGCCCTGGTCGTCGGCCATCAGCACGCGGTCGCCGTCGCCGTCGAAGGCGATGCCCAGGTGCGCGCCATGCTCGCGCACGTTGGCGGCGAGGTTGTCGATGTGCATCGAGCCGACGCCGGCGTTGATGTTGAGCCCGTCCGGCGCGGCGCCGATCGCGATCACCTCCGCGCCCAGCTCGCGGAACAGCAGCGGCGCGATGTGGTAGGTCGCGCCGTGCGCGCAGTCCAGCACCAGCTTCAGCCCGCGCAGGTCGAAGCCGCGCGGCACGCTGGCCTTGCAGAACTCGATGTAGCGGCCGATCGCCTCGCGCGCGCGCATCGCCTTGCCCAGCCGCTCGGACTCGACCGTGGCGAACGGTGCGTCCAGCGCGGCCTCGATCGCCTGCTCGGTGGCGTCGTCGAGCTTCTCGCCGTGTGCGGAGAAGAACTTGATGCCGTTGTCGTAGTGCGGATTGTGCGAAGCGCTGATCACGATGCCGGCATCGGCGCCGAGGGTGCGCGTGAGGAACGCCACCGCCGGAGTCGGCATCGGCCCGAGCAACTGCACGTTGGCGCCTGCCGCGACCAGCCCGGCCTCCAGCGCCGACTCGAACATGTAGCCGGAGATGCGCGTGTCCTTGCCGATCACCACGGTCGGCCGTGCGGTGCCGCCGGCGACCAGCACGCGGCCCAGCGCATTGCCCAGGCGCATCACGAAATCGGCGGAAATCGCCCCCTGCCCGACCCGGCCGCGGATGCCGTCGGTGCCGAAGTATTTGCGTTGGCTCATGCGCTGGGGAATCGGGAATGGAGAATCGGGAATCGGGAACAGCCGGAGACGTCCAGGGATCGCGACAAGCATGGGCTTGCCGCGCGATGCGACGCACGCGCGACACCACGATTCCCCATTCCCGACTCCCGATTCCCGGCCGTCATGCCGCCTCGCTCTTCGCCGGGGCCGGCTGCCGCATCATCAGCGCCAGCAGCTCGGACAGGCGGTCGCGCAGTTCGCGGCGGTCGCAGATCTGGTCGATGGCGCCGTGCTCAAGCAGGAACTCCGAACGCTGGAAGCCTTCGGGCAGGGTCTCGCGCACGGTCTGCTCGATCACGCGCGGGCCGGCGAAGCCGATCAGCGCGTACGGCTCGGCGATGTTGATGTCGCCGAGCATGGCGAAGCTGGCCGAGACGCCGCCGGTGGTGGGATGGGTCAGCACCGACACGTACGGCAGGCCGGCCTCGCGCAGGCGGCCGAGCGCGGCCGAGGTCTTGGCCATCTGCATCAGCGAAAACAGGCCTTCCTGCATGCGCGCGCCGCCGCTGGCGGAGAAGCACACGAACGGTGCGCCGATCTTCAGCGCGGTCTCCGCGGCAAGGGCGAAACGCTCGCCGACCACCGAGCCCATCGAACCGCCCATGAAGGCGAAATCGAACGAAGCGGCGACCAGCGGCTGGCCTTTGAGCAGGCCCTGCATCGCCACCAGCGCGTCGTATTCGCCGGTGCTCTTCTGCGAGGCCTTGATGCGCTCGCCGTACTTCTTCTGGTCCTTGAACTTGAGCGCGTCGGTCGGACCCAGGCGCGCACCGATCTCGGTCGGCGCGGTGTCGGCGTCGAACAGCGCGGCCAGGCGCGCGCGCGCGCGGATCGCCATGTGGTGGCCGCACTTCGGGCACACCTCCAGGTTCTCCTCCAGTTCCGGCCGGTACAGCACGGCGCTGCAGTTGGGACACTTCTCCCACAAGCCTTCGGGAACGCTGCGCTTCTTGCTGGGCGTGCTGTCGGTGCGGATGCCCGAAGGCATCAATTTGCTGAGCCAACTCATGCGATGTGACGATCCATTGGGCGGCCGCGAGAGCCGCAGAGGGGCGACAGTCTAACTCGGTCCCCCGGTGGCCTGCAGACGGTGGCGCATGGAGCGGCCAGGCCGGCCGGTACCGGCGCGGCTGCCGCCAGGACGCCTGCTGCGGCCGCGCAACGCGGGACGTGCGGTAGCGTCGCCGCCATCCCGCATCGTCGACACGCAAGCGGGGGCCAGCGACGGCGCGTGCGGTCCGACCAACGATGCATGTACCGCATGATCCGCACACACCGCATTTGCGGCGTTGCGGCAAAACGCGAACGCCTGCACGCGGCGGGCGTTCGCGACGGACCAGGCGGGGCTCAGCCCGCGTCCAGCGCCTGCCGCAGCGGCGCCAGGAACGCCAGGGCGGCGTCGCGCGCGGCCTGCGGGCTGCCGGCCTCGGC
>NZ_AQOK01000175.1:0-3631 GCF_000364645.1 Xanthomonas sp. SHU 308
TGGCCGTGGCGACTGCCGGTGCGGCGGCGCCGATGCCGGTGAGTTCGGCCAGGCGCTGGCGCATCAGGTCGCCGAAGGCGCCGTCGGGAATCTGCGCCAGCATCGGCCGCGCGCGTTCGGCCAGGCGCGCCTTGCCGTCGAGCGTGCCGAGGTTGATCTCGCGCGAGAGTTCGTCGAAGAAGAACTGCGACAGCGGCGTGGCCTGGACCAGGCGCGCGTCGAAGGCCGCGGCGCCTTCCTTGCGCACGATGGTGTCCGGATCCTCGCCATCGGGCAGGAACAGGAAGAACGCCTGGCGTCCGTCCTTCATCCGCGGCAGCACCGATTCCAGCGCCTTCCAGCCGGCGCGGCGGCCGGCGGCGTCGCCGTCGAAGCAGAAGAACACGTCCGGCGCGTTGCGGAACAGCAGTTCGGCATGGTCCGGCGTGGTCGCGGTGCCCAGCGTCGCCACCGCCTGGGTGACGCCGAACTGGAACAGCGAGACCACGTCCATGTAGCCCTCGACCACGATCAGCCGCTCGATCTTCTGGTTGGCCTGGCGCACCTGCCACAGGCCGTACAGTTCCCGGCCCTTGTGGAACAGCGCGGTCTCCGGCGAGTTCAGGTACTTGGGGCCGTCGTCCTTGTCGAGCACGCGGCCGCCGAAGGCGATGACCCGGCCGCGGCGGTCGAAGATCGGGAACATCACCCGGTCGCGGAACTTGTCGTAGACGTGGCCGCGGTCGTTCTTGGAGAACAGCCCGGCGCGGTCGAGCAGCTTGAGCCGGCGCTCGTCGGTGCCCAGCGCGTCCTTGAGCGCGCTGTAGCCGTCCGGGGCGTAGCCGATCTGGAAGCGCACGCGGTTCTCCGCGTCCACGCCGCGGCCGTCCAGGTAGGCGCGCGCCTTCTCGCTGCCGTCGAACTGGCGCTGGAAGAACTTGGCCGCCGCTTCCAGCGCGGAGTACAGGTCGCGATGGTCGTCGCCGGCGGCCTGGGCGGCACCGCGCTGCTGGGCGTCGCGTGGGATCTCCATGCCGGCGCGCTTGGCCAGCTCGTCGACCGCGTCGAGGAATTCGAGGCGGTCGTAGTTCATCAGGAAGCTGATCGCGGTGCCGTGCGCGCCGCAGCCGAAGCAGTGGTAGAACTGCTTGGTCGGCGACACCGTGAACGAGGCCGAACGCTCGTCGTGGAACGGGCAGCGCGCCGCGTACTCCTTGCCCTGGCGCTTCAGCGGCACGCGCGTGCCGATCACCTCGACGATGTCGGTGCGTGCGAGCAGGTCGTCGATGAATGCGTCGGGGATGCGGGCCATCCGCATAGGATGCCACGCGCGTGCGCCGTCACGCTGGCCGCGCGGCCTGCGTGTGGTTCAGCGCCGTGCGGTCAGGGCGCCGGCGGTGCCTGCGCAGCGCTGCGCGGGTCGATCCCGGCCGCAACGAGCTTGCTGTGCGAGCGCAGCCGCTCGTCGATCACCGCGGTGATCAGCGCGCCGACGAAGAACACCACCGTGGCGTAGTAGATCCACACCAGCAGGATCACCAGCGCGCCCATCGAGCCGTAGGCGCTGCCGGGCGCGGCGGTGGCGATGTACAGGCCGATCGCGTAGCGCCCGGCCACGAACAGGCAGGCGGTGATCGCGCCGCCGATGATGGCCTGGCGCCATTCCACGCGGCGGTCGGGCAGGTAGTGGTAGAGCACGGCGAAGGCCAGCACGTAGATCGCCAGGGTCGAGACGTAGCCGACCGCCGGCAGCACCGACGGCATCCGCGCGAACACCACCTGCAGCACGGTGGTCAGGATCATCGAGATCAGCAGCAGGAAGCCCAGCGCGAATACCACGCCGAAGGAGAACACGCGCTTCTTCAGCCAGGCCATGAGGCCGTCCAGGCGCTGCTTGTCGGTGCGGAAGATCAGGTTCAGCGCGTTCTGCAACTGCGCGAACACCGCGGTGGCGCCGACGAACAGCAACAGGGTGCTCCACAGCCCCGCCAGCGAGCCCACGCTGGGCTGGTTCTTGGCGTTGTCGATCACCGTCTGCGCGACCTCGCGCGCGCCGTGCCCGGCCAGTTGCCCGATCTGCGCGATCAGCGCCTCCTGCGCCTGCGGATACAGCGAGGCGGTGAGCCACAGCAGCAGCACCAGCAGCGGCGCCAGCGACAGCAGCGCGTAGAACGACAGCGACGCCGCCTGGGTCATCACGTCGATCTCGACGAAGCGCCGCACCAGCGCGGCCGGCAGGCTCTGCTGCAGGCGGTCGAGATGTTTGTGCAGGCGATCGGACGACAGGGGCATGGACATGGGCGCGGGACCTTCGGCGCGCGGCGTCGCAACGCCGGTCCCGCACTGCGCGCAGAAGGGGGCGCGGGCTTGCCGGCGTTGTAGCAGCCCGTCGCCGAAAGGCGGGTGAAGCCCGCCGCGCGCGCTAACGCATCGGTGCGGTCAGCCGGCCAACTGCTGCTTGACCAGCACCGAGACCTGGCCCATGTCGGCCTTGCCCGCGAGCATCGGCTTGAGCACGGCCATCAGCTTGCCCATGTCGGCCGGGCTGGCGGCGCCGGTCTGCGCCTTCGCCGCCTGGATCGCGGCGACGATCTCGGCCTCGCCCATCTTGCTCGGCAGGTAGCGCTCGATCACCACGATCTCCTCGCGCTCCACCTGGGCCAGGTCGTCGCGGCCGGCGGCCTCGTACTGGCTCACCGAGTCCTTGCGCTGCTTGACCATCTTGTCCATCACCGCGATCACTGCGGCGTCGTCCATCTCCACGCGCTCGTCCACTTCCTTCTGCTTGATGGCGGCGTTGATCAGCCGGATCACGCCCAGGCTGTGCTTGTCGCCGGACTTCATCGCGGCCTTCATGTCGTCGGTGAGCTGCTGCTTGAGGGTCATGAGGGGCTCCACAGGGAAGAGAAAGGGGGTAAGGGCATTCTAGGCAAGCGCGCTGGCGCTGGCCGTGGCCGAGGCGGCACGCGGGTGCCGAGGGACAGGGATGGGGCCGATGCCCGCGCGGGGCGGAGCGCCTGGCCAAGGTGGAAGATGCACAAAAAGCCGGCGACGCTTGCGCGTGCCGGCTTCGTGGGCTTACCGTAGCGGATGCCGAAACCGGCACATCCCGCTACCGCAGGCCGCGATCCTCAGTACAGACGCTGGCGCTTGGTGACGTCGCGCGAGGTGCGACGCAGCTGGCGCTTCACCGCGGCAGCGGCCTTGCGCTTGCGTTCCTGGGTCGGCTTTTCGTAGAACTCGCGCTTGCGGGTTTCGGCCAGCACGCCGGCCTTTTCGCAGGTGCGCTTGAAGCGACGGAGCGCAAACTCGAAGGGCTCGTTCTCGCGGACTTTAACGCTGGGCATGGAATCTCCGGGACACAATGGTGACCGGGTCAGGCCCGGCGAGCCGCACATTATAGCGACAGATTTCGCGGCTGCAAGCACCCCGTTTGGCCTGCCGCCGATTCGGCCGCACAATGCACTCCATGAACGTGCTCGGCATCGAATCCAGTTGCGACGAAACCGGCGTCGCCGTCTACGACACCACCCGCTCCGGGGCGGCCGCGCTGCGTGCGCATGCGCTGTACAGCCAGATCGCCCTGCACGCCGAGTATGGCGGGGTGGTGCCGGAGTTGGCCAGCCGCGACCACGTGCGCAAGCTGCTGCCG
>NZ_AQOK01000176.1:0-6710 GCF_000364645.1 Xanthomonas sp. SHU 308
GGCCGGCCTGCGGGTGCGCGACCTGGACGGGGTCGCCTACACCGCCGGCCCGGGCCTGGTCGGCGCGCTGCTGGTCGGTGCCGGCGTGGCCCGCGCCCTGGCCTGGGCGCTGGAGGTGCCGGCGATCGGCGTGCACCACATGGAAGGCCACCTGCTGGCGCCGCTGATGGAGGATCCGGACCCGGTGCACGGCGCGCCGGCGCCGCCGTTCGTGGCGCTGCTGGTCTCCGGCGGCCACACCCAGTTGATCGCGGTGGAGGCCATCGGCCGCTACCGCCTGCTCGGCGAGACCCTGGACGACGCCGCCGGCGAGGCCTTCGACAAGACCGCCAAGCTGATGGGGCTGCCGTATCCGGGTGGCCCGCAACTGGCGGCGCTGGCCACGCAGGGCACCTCGGGGCGCTTTCGCTTCGCCCGGCCGATGACCGACCGGCCCGGCCTGGACTTCAGCTTTTCCGGGCTCAAGACCCAGGTGCTGCTGGCCTGGCGCGACAGCGACCAGTCCGACGCGGTGCGCGCCGATATCGCCCGCGGCTTCGAGGACGCGGTGGTGGACACGCTGGCGATCAAGTGCGAGCGCGCGCTGGAGGCGGCCGGCAGCGACACCATCGTGGTCGCCGGCGGCGTCGGCGCCAATCTGCGCCTGCGCGCCAAGCTGCAGGCGATGGCGCAGGCCCGCGGCGGCCGTGCCTGCTTCCCGCGCCCGGCGCTGTGCACCGACAACGGCGCGATGATCGCCTTCGCCGGCGCCCTGCGCCTGCAGGCCGGCCTGCACGACACCGCGTCCGCGGTGCAGGTGACGCCGCGCTGGGACATGGCGGACTTGCCGCCATTGGCGGCAAGTCGGGAATCGGGAATGGAGAATCGGGAATCGTGAGCGGCTCACGCGCCGCTTTTGCCTCTGCTCTTACCATTCCCCACTCCCTATTCCCCATTCCCCGCTCCCCATGGATAAAGTCTTCATCGAAGGTCTGGAAATCGACGCGCTGATCGGCATCTACGATTGGGAGCGGCGGATCCGGCAGACGCTGCGCTTCGATCTTGAAATGGGCTTCGACAACCGCAAGCCCGCGGCCAGCGACGACATCGCCGACACGCTCAACTACAAGGCGGTGAGCAAGCGTCTGGTGGAACTGGTCGAGCAGTCCGGCTACGGGCTGGTGGAAACCCTGGCCGAGCGCTGCGCGGAAGCGGTGCTGCAAGAATTCGACGTGCAGTGGCTGCGGCTGAAGCTGAGCAAGCCGGGCGCGGTGCGCGGAGCGCAGGCGGTGGGGGTCATCATCGAGCGCAGCCGCGCATGAGCACGCAGGCGTCGCTGCCGTTCGCCAGCGCCGCGCCGGCGGCGCTGCCCGGCGCGCGTTTCTTCGCCGACCTGCAGCACACCCTGGCGCCGTATCCCTGGGCCTACGACGCGATGGTGATCGTGGCGCTGCTGCTGGCGGCGTGGCTGGCCAACTGGGTGACCAAGCGGATCCTGCTGCGCGGGCTGCGGCGGGTGCTGCGCGCCACCGTGCTCAGCGACAAGGAAGTGAAGCTGAGCGTGATCCCGCGCCTGGCCAACGTGATCCCGGCGCTGGTGCTGTCGCTGGGCATCGGCGCGGTGCCGCACCTGCCGGCGGCGATGGTCAGCGTGGTGCGCAACGTCTGCGCCGCCTTCATCGTGCTGACCGTGGCGCTGGCCTTGTCGCGCGTGCTGGACCTGCTCAACCACGTCTACGAGCGGCGCCCGGACGCGCACAACAAGCCGATCAAGGGCTACATGCAGTTGCTCAAGATCGTGCTCGGCGTGGTCGCGGCGGTGCTGATGGTGTCGGTGCTGGTCGACAAGTCGCCGGTGATCCTGCTATCGGGCGTGGGCGCGATGATGGCGGTGCTGATCCTGGTGTTCCAGGACACCCTGCTGTCGCTGGTGGCCAGCGTCACCATCAGTTCCAACGACATGGTCCGCGTCGGCGACTGGATCGAGATGCCGCAGCAGAACGCCGACGGCGACGTGATCGACATCGCGCTGCATACGGTCAAGGTCCAGAACTGGGACAAGACCATCACCACCATCCCGACCAAGAAGCTGATCAGCGATTCGTTCAAGAACTGGCGGGGGATGAGCGAGGCCGGCGGGCGCCGGATCAAGCGCGCGCTGTACCTGGACCAGCACAGCGTGCGCTTCCTCGACGCTGCCGAGATCGAGCAGATGCGGCAGTTGACCGTGCTGCGCGAGTACATCGACCGCAAGCGCGACGAACTCGGCGCGTGGAACGGCGCGCTGGCCGAGCGTGGGGTGGCGCCGATCAACGGCCGCCGGATCACCAACCTCGGCACCTTCCGCGCCTACGTCGAACATTACCTGCGCGCCAGCCCGCACGTGCGCCAGGACATGACCCTGCTGGTGCGGCAATTGGAACCCGGCGCCAACGGCCTGCCGCTGGAGCTGTACTGCTTCGCCAACGACACCCGCTGGGCGATGTACGAGCAGATCCAGGCGGACCTGTTCGATCACCTGCTGGCGATCCTGCCCAATTTCGACCTGCGCGTGTTCCAGGCCTCCAGCGACGCGATGTTCATGGACAGCGCGCGGATCCGCCGCGCCCCGGACGCCGTGCCGCCGCCGGCGGCTTGACGGCTGTCACGTCTGCGGGCATGTTGCGGGACAACATGCCGGCGCCTCTCGCCGCCGGCCCGCAGCAACAAGGGGCGCGATGGACTGGAGCAAGTACCGCACGGCCACCTTCGACGAGCTGATCCAGTCCGACGGGCAGCCACGTCCGGCCGCGCGCCGGGTCATCGAGTACCTGTCCAGCCTCAGTGGACGCGAATTGTCCGAACGCCAGCTCGCCGCCGATGTCGCCGCGCGGGTCATGGGCATCACCTTCACCGTCTACTCCGACGGCCGTAACGTCGATCGCACGCTGCCGTTCGACCTGATCCCGCGGGTGATCCCGCTGCACGAATGGCAGCGCACCGAGGCCGGGCTGAAGCAGCGCATGCGCGCGCTCAACCTGTTCATCGGCGACATCTACGGCGCCCAGCGCATCGTCAAGGACAAGGTGTTCCCGGCGATGCTGCTGGAGCATTCGGTGAACTTCCGCCCGCAGTGCGTGGGCATCACCCCGGCACTCGGGGTGTGGGCGCACGTGTGCGGTTCGGACCTGGTGCGCGACGCCGACGGCACGCTGTACGCGCTGGAGGACAACCTGCGCATCCCCAGCGGCGTGTCGTACATGCTCGAGAACCGCATGGTCGCCAAGCGGGTGTTCCCGGAACTGTTCGAGACCAGCGCGATCCTGCCGGTGGACGATTACCCGGCGCAGCTCTACGACACCCTGGCGGCGCTGTCGCCGCGCCCGGGCGACCAGCCGGTGATCGCGTTGCTGACCCCGGGCATCTTCAACAGCGCCTACTTCGAGCATGCCTACCTGGCGCAGGCGATGGGCATCGAACTGGTCGAGGGCGACGACCTGTTCGTGGCCGACGACGACTGCACCTACATGCGCACGGTGTACGGGCCGCGCCGGGTCGACGTGATCTACCGCCGGGTCGACGACCTGTTCCTGGATCCGGAGGCGTTCCGCGCCGATTCGGTGCTGGGCGTGGCCGGGCTGATCCGCAGCTGGCGCGCCGGCAAGGTGGCGCTGGCCAACGCGCCGGGCGCCGGCGTGGCCGACGACAAGGTGGTGTTCGCCTACGTGCCGAAGATGATCCGTTACTACCTGGACGAGGAGCCGATCCTGCCCAACGTGCCCAGCTACCTGTGCCACGACGACACCGACCGCCAGTACGTGCTCGAGCACCTGGACGAACTGGTGGTGAAGCCGGCCAACGAGTCCGGCGGCTACGGCATGCTGATCGGCCCGCGCTCGACCACGCGCCAGCGCGAGCAGTTCCGCAAGCTGATCCTGGCCGACCCGCGCAACTACATGGCGCAGCCGACCCTGGGCCTGTCCACCGCGCCGATCGTGACCGAGGCCGGGCCGGCGCCGCGGCACCTGGACCTGCGCCCGTTCATCCTGTCCCGCGAGGACGTCTACGTGACCACCGGCGGGTTGACCCGGGTGGCGATGGAGGAGGGCTCGCTGGTGGTCAATTCCTCGCAGGGCGGCGGCGCCAAGGACACCTGGGTGGTGGACCTGGACGAGGAGCTGGACTGATGCTCTCGCGCGTTGCCGACAACCTCTACTGGTTCAGCCGCTACGTGCGCCGCGCCGAGACCACCGCGCGGCTGGTCGGGGTGGGCAGCCTGCTGCAACTGGACCTGCCGCGCTCGGTGCGTTTCGCCTGGCGGCCGATGATCGACACGGTCGGCGCCGGCGAGATCTTCGCGCTGTGGTTCCCCAACGCCGGCGACGACGTCGGCGACGCCGACGTGGTGCGCTTCCTGCTGCTGGACGAACGCAATCCGTCCTCGCTGCGCAGTTCGGTGCAGTACGCGCGCGAACTGCTGCGCAGCATCCGCGACACCCTGCCGCAGGAGATCTGGGAAGCGGTCAACGACCTGCACCTGTACATCGACGCCAACGGCGAGCGCAGCGTCGGCCGCCGTTACCGCATGGAGTTCCTGGGCCACGTGACCGACGCCTGCCTGAAGGTATCCGGGCTGCTGACCGCCAACGTCAGCCGCGACATCGGCTTCCAGTTCCTGCGCCTGGGCACGGCGATCGAACAGGCCGACATGACCACGCGCATCATCGATGCCGGTGCCTCGGGCCTGATCACCCCGCGCAAGGCCGACGACCGCGAGGCCTACCAGGCCATGCAGTGGATGAGCGTGCTGCGCGCGCAGGCCGCCTACCAGATGTACCGCCGCCACGTGCGTCAGCGCGTCACCGGCGAGCAGGCGCTGCGTTTCCTGCTGCAGAACAACGACTTCCCGCGCAGCGTGCAGTTCTGCCTGGTCCGCGCCCAGCACATCCTGCCGACCATGCCGCCACGGCCGCCGGTGGAGCGCGCGCTGATGCGCATCAGCGGGCTGGTGCGCAACGCCGACCCGGCGTACCTGGCGCAGCACAACCCGGCCGGGTTCATGGACGAGATCCAGACCCATCTCGGCCACCTGCACAGCGCCATCGCCGAGGCCTACTTCAGCTCCTGAGCTGAGGCGGGTGGCCTGTGCGCCGCGCCAGCGGCCGGCCGCGGCGATCCGGGATCCACGCCGGGCCGGGCCCGGCTTTCCTTCGAGTCCCCCTAGGCGGCGCCCCTTCGCCGGCGTATGGTGCGCGGCGGCCGGGCCGGACCCGGTCGGTAGACAGTTTTATGAATAGGCGATTCCGGCGCCGGAACTTGCCCCATCGACTGGCCTCAGAGCTAGAATTGGCGGCTATGTAAACGTTTTCTCAAAGGACCCCATGGCTTCGGATCGTATCGAATCGCTCATCGCCCGCATGACCGTCGAGGAGAAGGTCGGCCAGCTCGGCGTCTTCGCCGACATGGTGCGCCCGTTCGCCCCCGACGTGAATCCGGAAGCCAACGTCCGCAATGCCGACGAGGTGCTGCAGCAGGTGCGCGCCGGCCGGGTCGGCTCGCTGTTCAACGGCGTCGGCGCGGAACTGGGGCGGCGCATCCAGCAGGTGGCGCTGGAGGAGAGCCGGCTGGGGATCCCGGTGATCCTGGCTGCGGACGTGATCCACGGCATGCGCACGGTGTTCCCGATCCCGCTGGGCGAGGCCGCCAGCTTCGAGCCGGAACTGGCCGAGCGCACCGCGCGCGCCACCGCGGTCGAGGCCACCGCTGCCGGCATCCACTGGACCTATGCGCCGGCGGTGGACATCGCCCGCGACCAGCGCTGGGGCCGCGGCGCCGAGGGCGCCGGCGAGGACGTGGTGCTGGGCTGCGCCTTCGCCGCCGCGCGCGTGCGCGGCTTCCACGGGCCGGACCTGCGCGCCGACGACGCGCTGCTGGCCACGCCCAAGCATTTCGCGGCCTACGGCGCGGTCGCCGCCGGCATGGAGTACGCCAGCGTCGACATCGCCCCGCAGACCCTGCGCGACGTGCATCTGCCGCCGTTCCAGGCCGCCTTCGAGGCCGGCGCGCTGAGCGTGATGACCTCCTTCAACGACATCAACGGTGTGCCGGCCAGCGCCAACCACGAACTGCTGACCGAGATCCTGCGCGGCGAATGGAAATTCCCCGGCGTGGTGATCTCCGACTACACCGCCGACATGGAACTGATCGCGCACGGCTATGCCGCCGACGAGCGCGACGCGACCAAGAAGGCGTTCCTGGCCGGCATGGACATGAGCATGCAGAGCGGCTTCTACGCCGCGCACCTGCCGTCGCTGGTGGAGGACGGCGAGGTGCCGATGGCGCTGCTGGATGCCTCGGTGCGCCGCGTGCTGGAACTGAAGGAAGCGATCGGCCTGCTCGACGATCCGTACCGCTCGCTGGACCCGGCGCGCGAGGCCGACCCGTCGCACATCGCCGCGCACGATGCGCTGGCGCGCGACGCGGCGCGGCGTTCGATCGTGCTGCTGAAGAACGACGGCCCGGTGCTGCCGCTGCGCAAGCAGGGCCAGAAGATCGCGCTGATCGGCCCGTTCGCGCAGGATCGCGACAACATCGAGGGCTGCTGGACCCTGTTCGGCGACAAGAGCCGCTACGTGACCCTGGAAGCCGGCGTGCGCGCCGCGCTGGCCGACGCGCAGGCGCTGACCGTGGTGCCCGGCTGCGGCCTGGAAGCGCCGCTGGACGGCGGCATCGAGGCGGCGGTGGCCGCCGCG
>NZ_AQOK01000177.1:0-10162 GCF_000364645.1 Xanthomonas sp. SHU 308
GGAGCGCCGCGCAGGCGCAGCGCGCGCAGCGTGGCGTCCACGGTCACCCCGGCGACCCGGCGCTGCTGCAGGTCCAGCCAGGCCTGGACGTCGCCGACCCCGCCCTGCAGTTCGATGCCTGCCGCATGCAGCAGGCCGGCCCAGCCCGCCAGTTCCGCCGGGCGCACCGCCAGGTAGGCCTGGCCGTCGCCACTGCGACGGTCCAGGTCCAGCACCGCGGTCAGCGGCGCCTGTTGCAGATCGCTCCAGCCGTGCACGCCCACCTGCAGGCGCTCGCCGTTCACGCGCATCCGCAGGTCGATCTTCGGCACCTGCGCTTCCAGGCCCAGCGACGGGGCGTGTACACGCAGGCGTCCATCGATGACCTGCAACTCGCCCAGCCCTTCCAGCGCATCCAGCGGATCGCCGCCCTGCCCCGAGGTCGGCAGGCCCTGCACGCTCCAGTTGCCGTCGTCGGCGCGCAGCAGGGTCAGCGCCAAGCCGCGCAGGCGCAGTTCGGTGAACGAGCGCCCGGGCAGCAATCCCGCGTACATCGACACCAGCACCTCGGCCTGGCCGATGCGCACGCCGTCGCCGGCACCGATGCGCAGCCCGTCCAGGCGCAGCAACGGACCGCGCCGAGTCCAGGCCGTCTCCAGCCGGTCGAAGCGGATCGGCCGCCCGGCGCGCTCGCTCAGCCACGCCGCCACCTGCTGCGGATGCCGCTCCACGAACGGCAGCGCCTGGCTCAGCGCGCCCACCGCCAGGGCCACGCACACCAGCCCGATCGCCACCGCGTAGAACGCGAAACGGCGAGCCAGGCGCAGGCGGCGGCGCAGCGGGGTGTGCATCAGGGGCGGGGAATGGGGAATCGGGAATGGGGAATCGCAAAAGCAGCACGCGAACTGCTCATTGCCGTGTGAAATTCGGCCGAGGAATCCAGGGATGCGTCAGCGCGAACAGCGCGCTCTTCCCCCATTCCCCATTCCCGACTCCCGATTCCCAGCCTCACAACAACACCACGTCGAACTGCTCCTGCAGGTATTGTTCGTCGGCCTGGAAGCGGATGGTCTTGCCGAGGAATTCCTCCAGCTCGGCCACCGCCGCCGATTCCTCGTCGGTGATGCGCGCCACCACCTTGGTCGAGGCGATCACCAGCAGCCGCGCCGCGTCGAACTGGCGCACCGCGCGGGTGATCTCGCGGAAGATCTCGTAGGTCACGGTCTCGGCGGTCTTGATCGAGCCGCGCCCGCTGCATTCCGGGCACGGCTCGGACAGCTGCCGCTCCAAGCTCTCCACGGTGCGCTTGCGGGTCATCTCCACCAGGCCCAGCGGCGAGAACTCGTACACCGTGGTCTTGGCGTGGTCGCGCGAAAGCGCCTTCTCCAGCGTGCGCAGCACCTGGCGGCGGTGCTCGGCATCGTCCATGTCGATGAAGTCGATGATGATGATGCCGCCGAGGTTGCGCAGGCGCAGTTGCCGCGCCACCGCCTGCGCCGCCTCCAGGTTGGTGCGGAACACCGTCTCCTCGAGGTTGCGCTGGCCCAGGAACGAGCCGGTGTTGACGTCGATGGTGGTCATCGCCTCGGTCTGGTCGATGACCAGGTAGCCGCCGGACTTCAGCGGCACCTGCTTGTCCAGTGCGCGGGCGATCTCGTCCTCGACCCCGTACAGGTCGAAGATCGGACGGTCGCCGGTGTACAGCTCCAGGCGCTCGGCCAGCACCGGCATGTACTTGGCGACGAAGGCCTGCAGCCGTTCGAAGGTCTCGTGCGAATCCACCTTGACCTTCTCCACGTCCTTGCGGATCAGGTCGCGCACCGCGCGCAGCGGCAGGCTCAGGTCCTCGTAGATGATGCTGGCCGGGGCGCCGTCGCGACCGCGCCGCTCGACCACGTTCCAGACCCGAGACAGGTAGGCGATGTCCTCGGCCAGGGCCTCGGCCGGCTGGCCCTCGGCATTGGTGCGGATGATATAGCCGAAGCCGCCGTGGCTGGCGGCCAGGTCGGCGACCAGGGTCTTCAGCCGCTGCCGCTCGGCCTCGTCCTCGATCCGCGCCGACACCCCGATCACCCGCGACTGCGGCAGCAGCACCAGATAGCGCGAGGGAATGCTGATCTGCGTGGTCAGCCGCGCGCCCTTGCTGCCGATCGGATCCTTGACCACCTGCACCACAATGTCCTGGCCGTCGCGCAGCAACTCCACGATCGGCACCGCGGCCGAGACCGGCAATGGCGTCGCCTCCTCGGTGTCGCCATTGCCGACCGGCGCCGGCCGCACCACGTCGTTGGCGTGCAGGAACGCCGCGCGCTCCAGCCCGACCTCGACGAAGGCCGCCTGCATGCCCGGCATCACCCGCTGCACCCGACCCTTGTAGATATTGCCGACCACGCCGCGGCGCCAGCCGCGCTCGATGTGCAGCTCCTGCAGCATGCCGTTCTCGATGACGGCCACCCGGGTCTCGCGTGGTGTGACGTTGACCAGGATCTCTTGCGACATCACAGCACTCCGAAGGTGCGCAGCAGGTGGTGGGTCTGGTGCAGGGGCAGGCCCATCACCCCGGAATAGCTGCCGTCGAGACGGCTGACGAAGCGTTCGGCGCCGCCCTGAATCGCATACGCGCCGGCCCGCCCCATCGGCTCGCCGCTGGCCACGTAGTCGGCGATGTCGCGTGCGGACAAGTCGGCGAAGGTCACCGCCGTGGGCACCAGCACCAGCTCCTCGCGTCCGGCGGCGACCAGCGCCACCGCGGTCATCGCCTGGTGGGTGCGCCCGGACAGGGCCGCCAGCATCGCCGCCGCATCCTCGGCGTCGGCCGGCTTGCCGAACACGCGATCGTCCAGCACCACCTCGGTGTCAGCGCCGAGCACCACCGCGTCGGCGGCGTCGGCCAGTTGCGCGAAGCCGGCGCGGGCCTTGTCCAGCGCCACCCGGCGCACATAGGCCTGCGCCGACTCGTCGGCCGCGCGCACTTCCGGCACCTCGAGGTCGAGGATCCGGAACGGCACGCCGAGGCGGGTCAGCAGTTCGTTTCTGCGAGGGGAACGGGACGCGAGATACAGCATGGCCGAAGGATAACCCGACCGGACTGACTGAACGATCGCTAATTGCGGGACGATCGCTTCGACCCCGGCGAAGATCACGACGCGTTCATCGTCGCGGCAACACCCTCGCCCAATCTTCACAAGGAGAACATCGATGCGCGCATTGTCCGTCCGCCCGCTGCTGCTGGCCCTGTCCCTCGCCCTAGGAGGCACGATGACCGCCCACGCCCAATCCGCCGCGCCCGGCTACGCCGTGCCCGCCGACGGCACCCTGCTCAACATCGCCGCGCAGGCCGAGGCCAAGCGCGCGCCCGACGTCGCCGCCATCTCCGCCGGCGTGGTCACCCAGGCCACCGACAGCGCCGCGGCGATGCGCCAGAACGCCGAGCAGATGACCAAGGTACTGGCCGCGATCCGCGCCGCCGGCATCGCCGACAAGGACGTGCAGACCAGCGGGGTCAGCCTCAACCCGCAGTACAAGTACGCCGAGAACCAGGCGCCGCAGATCATCGGCTACCAGGCCAACAACTCGGTGAACCTCAAGGTGCGCGACATCGCCAAGCTCGGCAAGGTGCTCGACGCGCTGGCCGCGCAGGGCGCCAACCAGATCAACGGCCCCACCTTCGAGATCGACGACCCGGAACCGCTGTACGACCAGGCCCGGGTCGATGCGCTGAAGAAGGCGCAGGCACGCGCGCAGACCTACGCCAAGGCGCTGGGCCTGCACGTGCGGCGCATCGTCAGCATCTCCGAAGGCAGCAGCGGCGGCGTGCGCCCGCCGATGCCGATGATGCGCGCGATGGCGATGAAGGCGGAGATGGACAGCACCCCGGTCGCGCCGGGCGAGAGCAGCGTCTCGGTCAACCTGGATGTGGTGTTCGAACTGGGCAAGTAAGCCCGGTCCGCCCCCTCCTTCGCGACGGCGCCTGCGGGCGCCGTCGTCGTTTTCGGTCCGCCGCAGCGCCCCTCGTCAATACGGCACCCGGCCTCGATCGCCGCCGCCTCTTGCCAAAGTGCCCGCGACCGGCGCACTGTCGAAACGCGGACGGGCGCGATGACCCCATCCGTCGCCCCCGTGCGTTTTTGCCGTACCGCAGTCCACGACACTCCTATCGCAGAGGTGGATCCATGGTTCGCACGCAACTCCCCGCCCCGTCCTTCCGCATCGACCTGTCCCGGGTCCTGGCCTACAGCACCGCGATCGCCCTGCACGTGCTGGCCGCTCTGTTGCTGCTGCTTCCGCTCTCGCACGTGACCGCGCCACCGGAACCGGCGCAGGTGCAGCCGCCCTGGCAGCAACCCGTGGTGATTCCGGTCACGCCGACGCCGCCCACCATCCCCACCGTCGAGAAACAGCTGCCGACGCAGCCGCGTACGCCGACCGCAGTCCCGGTGCCGACCCCGACGCCGGCGCCGCTGTTCGACAGCAGCCCGGTGGTGCTGGACAGCGCGCCCAACGTCGACCCCGCGCCCAGCATCGCCGCGCCCAGCCTGCCGCCGGCGAGCGTGAGCGCGCCGGTGGACGGCATGCAGTTGCAGTACCTGCGCGCGCCGGCGCCGCCGTATCCGCGCGACGCGCTGCGCGATCGCCTGCAGGGCAGCGTGCTGCTGCGGGTGCTGGTCGGCACCGACGGGCAACCGCTGCAGGTCAGCATCGAGAAGAGCAGCGGCCACCGGGTGCTGGACCAGGCCGCCCGCGACCAGGTGCTCAAGCGCTGGGCGTTCAAGCCGGCGCTGCAGAACGGCACGCCGGTGCAGGCGTACGGACTGGTACCGGTCGATTTTTCGCTCGACCGCTAAATCACCCCGGCGCGGCCGGCCGGCATTCGCCGGCCGGTCGTGTTAATCTAAAATTCACTATTTATTCACGATAGATACACCTAGATGAGAGACAGCCGGCCACCAAGACGTCGGCGCTTTCGTCAGAAAGTCACAACCTGCGTTTCCAGTTAGGAGAGAAACTGTGAACATCCCGACCCAACGGCGTGCAACCCGCCGTACGCTGCTGTGTGCCTCCGTCGCCGGCGTTCTCGCCACCCTCGCAGGGCCCGCCGCCCTCGCCCAGGAAGCGGCCACCAATCTCGACCGCATCACGGTCACCGGCTCCAACATCCCGCGCACCAATACCGAGACCCCGTCGCCGGTGCAGGTGGTCACCCGCCAGGAGATCGACCGCACCGGCAAGACCTCGCTGGCCGAGTACCTGCAGACCCTGACCGCCGACGGCGCTGGCTCGATTCCGAAGACCTTCGGCAACGGCTTCGCCGGCGGCGGCGCCGGCATCTCGCTGCGCGGCCTGGGCGCCGGCTCCACCCTGGTGCTGTTGAACGGCCGACGCATGGCCACCTACGGCCTGGCCGACGACGGCCAGAAGGTCTTCACCGACCTGAGCACCATCCCACTGGACGCGGTCGAGCGGGTCGAAGTGCTGAAGGACGGCGCCTCGGCGATCTACGGCTCCGACGCCATCGCCGGCGTGGTCAACATCATCCTGCGCAGCGATTTCCAGGGCGCGATCCTGCGCGGTTCCTACGGCCTCTCCGGCGACGGCGACGGCGATGCGCGCAAGGCCACCCTGACCGCCGGTACCGGCGACCTCGCCAGCGACGGCTGGAACGCGTTCTTCAGCCTGGACGTGGGCAAGACCGACGCGATCAAGATCAGCGACCGCAAGGACCGCAAGTGGATCGGCACTGGCGATACCCGGCGCTGGGGCTACGGCAACGACGCGCAGTTCCTGGGCGGCGCGTTTCTCAGCGGCGGCACGCGAGGCGGCGTCGGCCCGAACGGCTCGGTGTTCAACACCGCCAACCGCTTGGTGGCACTGCCCGGCTGCGCCGGTCTGACCACCATCCCCGGCCAGAGCGACGCCACCGCGCAGGCGCAGGGCTGCCTGTGGGATCCGGCACAGCAGTTCCGCGATCTGACCCCCGAGGAGAAGTACGTCAACGTGTTCGGCCGCGCCAGCTTCGCCTTCGGCGAGGGCGGCGAGATCTACACCGAGATCGGCTACTCGAAGAAGAACACCGTGTTCTCCAATACCCCTTCCGGCGTATCCGGCGGCTGGGGCTACCCGGGTGGCCCGGTCAACGCCAACAGCGGCGCCGGCGCCACCGTGCTCTACGCCGGCCATCCCGACAATCCCCTGCCCTACGCCGCGCGCCTGCGCTACAGCGCCTGGGACGTGGGCCCGCGCGTCACCGACAACACCAACGAATTCAACCGTTTCCTGGTCGGCGTCAAGGGCAACTGGGGCGACTGGAGCTACGACACCGGCTACCTGCACTCGGGCACCAATCTGGTCAACAAGCGCACCGGCTTCCTGCGCTACAGCGCAGTGCGCTGCGTGCTCGGCAACCCGGCCTGCCCGGCCGGCATCTGGCGGATCGGCGACAACGCCAACCTCAACTCGCAGGCGCTGTACGACTACATCTCGCCGACCATCAGCGCGCGTGCCAAGTCCGAACTGGACATGTTCAACTTCACTGTCTCGCGCAGCCTTGCCGACCTCAAGGGCGGGCCGCTGGGCCTGGCGATGGGCGCGGAATGGCGCAAGACCAGCAACAGCCTGACCCCGCAGACCTATACCGACATCGGCGACATCATCGGCCTGGGCTATTCGGCCTACGACGGCACCCAGAACGTGTATGCCGGCTACGTCGAACTGTCTGCGCCTGTGCTGGAGCAACTGGAACTGTCCGCGGCGCTGCGCTACGACAAGTACGACGGCGGCGACGGCAAGGCCACGCCGAAGCTGGGCGTGAAGTGGACCCCGGCCGAGTGGATCGCGCTGCGCGCCACCTACGCTGAAGGCTTCCGTGCGCCGAATCCGGCCGAGAACGGCGACGGCGGCCTGGCCGCGTTCTCCAATGCCGTCGATCCGGTGCGCTGCGCACTCAGTGCCAGCGAGTGCAACGCGCAGTCCGTGGCGATCATCACCCGCCCGAACCCGGCACTGAAGCCCGAGGAATCCAAGAGCTACTCCGTTGGCTTGGTGCTGCAGCCGACCTCGACCACGTCGCTGACCGTGGACGGGTGGGAGATCAAGCGCACCAACGAAATCGCCCAGGGCAACACCCGAGACGCCATTCTCGCGGGCAACGTCTTGCGCGACAGCAACAACATCGGCGGCGTGCCCAACAGCGGCAGCATCCTGGCGGTCAACACTGCCTACGTGAACGCGAACTCCTCGCGCGTGCGCGGCATCGATACCGACATCCGTCAGACCTTCGAAATCGGTCCCGGCCAGTTGGAGCTGGATGCGCAGTGGAGCCACCTGCTCAAGTTCGAAAGCACCCAGGGCGCAACGACCTATGAGTACGTGGGCACGCATGGAAACTGCGATGTGACCAACTGCATCGGCACGCCACAGGATCGCGTCAACTTCGGCACGACCTGGAAGCAGGACAGCTGGAGCGTGAGCGGTGTGGTCAATTACATCGCCAGTATCGAGAACAAGGACAGCCGAGGCGGCGATTATCTGGCGCAGTACGCCGACGGTACGCCGGTCAAGAAGATCGCCTCGTTCACCACCTTCGATCTGTCGGGCCGCTGGAACATCACCGAGGCGTTCGAACTGAACGCGTCGGTGCAGAACGTGTTCGACCGGATCGCCCCGCTGGATCCGACCACCTACGGTGCGGTCAACTACAACCCGCTGCACTTCAGCGGTGCGATCGGCCGCTACTTCACGGTGGGTGCGAAGTACACGTTCAATTGATCGCGAACGTCGCAAGGCCGTAACGAAAAGCCCGGGCGAAAGCCCGGGCTTTTTTGTTGTCTGAGCGGTGCGCCAGCATCGGCATCACGCACGCATTGCCGCCACGCGCACGCGATCCGCGATCCGCGATCCGCGATCAGGCGATCAGGCGCGATGGTAAGGATGATTGGCCAACATCGCCGCGGCGCGGTAGAGCTGCTCGGCCACCAGCAGCCGCACCAGCATGTGCGGCAGGGTCAGCGGCCCCAGCGACCAGGATTCGCTGGCGACCGCCAGCACCTCCGGCGAATGGCCTTCGGGACCGCCGATCAGGAACGCCAGATCGCGCCCCTGTCCGCGCCAGTGCTCCATGCGCTGCGCCAGTTGCTCGGAACTGTGTTGCTTGCCGGGCACGTCCAGCGCCACCACCAGCGCATTCTTCGGCAGTGCCGCCAGGACTCGGCGGCCTTCGTCCTCGATCGCGCGCTGCGCATCGCGGCCCTTGCCGCGCAGGCCGGGTTCTATCTCGACCAGATCCAGCGGCAACCAGTGCGAGAGCCGCTTGCGGTACTCGGCGAAGCCCTGCGCCACCCAGGCCGGGGCGCGCTCGCCGGTGGCGATGAGGCGCGCCTTCATCGCTGCGCGCGGCAGGCGCGCATCACCAACGCTCGCCCAGCAGCAGGGCGTCGTACATCGCGTCGTCCAGTTCCTGCTCGGCCAGCCGGGCACGCTCCCGCTTCAAACATTGCTTCAGCGTGTCGGCCTGCCGCGCCGCAGCGCGATCGTCGGCACAGGAGCGGATCTCCTCCTGCACCTGCCGCTTGATCTGCGCCAACAGCGCATCCAGGCGCTGCGGCTGCGGCGCGCGCTCGTCTTGAAGACCGTAACGCCCCATGAAGTCATCGACCAGTCCGGCCAATGTCTGCTCGACCTGCCGCAGTTGCGCGGCGAACAGGTCGTTGTAGTCACGGATGCGCTCCTCGGCCATCGCCGCGATGCCGGCCTGATCCAACTGGCCGATTTCCAGTTGCAGTTCCAGCAGTGCCAGCAGGTCGTCGTTTTGATACGCCTGGTTGAGCCGCTGCATCAAGGCGGTCTTGCGCTCGCGCTGCTGCGGATCGGGCTCGCGGTCCGGATGCAATGCGGCGACCAGGTTGCGGTACAGCGCGCGACGCGTCTGTTGCGGATCGGCGGCGACCTGCGCGGCCTTGCCTGCACCGGCACGGCGGCGCTTGTCGCGCTGCTGGGCGCGCCCGGCCGCATGCGCCTGCTGTGCGTGCAGCCGCTCCTGGATCTGCGCATACAGCGCTTCGGGGGAGTGGATATGCGCCATTTCCTCTTCGGTCAGGCCGAATTCCTCACCGATGACCGACGTCAGCAATGCCTCGGATTCGGCCAGATCCTGGTCGAATCCAAGGGGGCTATGCCGGTCGTAGATGTCCTTCAGGCCATCGTTGTCGCCGTCCCGGATCAACAGCGCAGCCAACTCGCAAATGAGCTCGGACAGATCGGCGCGATCGCGCTTGCTCAACTTGAAGGTGGCATGCGCTGCGTCCAGTTCCCGCAACAACCGTACCTGCGCCGCATCGCGCTCCTGCAGCAAGGGATCGACCTGCTCGTGGAAACGCTGCTCCCAGCGCGGCAGCGCGTCCTGCCACGCATGCAACTGCGCACGGGCGCGCTCCAGACGCTTGACCAGGGAGTCGAAGCGCTTGCGTGCCGGCGTCGCGGGTGTCGATTCGGTCGCGCCGACACGCTTGCTGACCGGCAACGCCTCGCTGCCGACGCTGCGCGCGGGATTGCGCCGCTTAGGCATCGCGTGCCGAGTCGTCGTCGTCGCCCGGCGGCTGGTCGCCGACCGTCCACAGCCGCTCCAGCGCATAGAACTCGCGCACCCGCGGCAGCATCACGTGCACCACCACGTCGCCGAGATCGACCAGTACCCACTCGGCCTCGCGCTCGCCTTCCACGCCCAGCGGCATGACATCCAGGCGCTTGGCGTACTTGATGACTTCGTCGGCGATCGACTTGACGTGGCGGGTGGAGGTGCCGGAGACGATGACCAGGTAGTCGGTGACGCTGGACTTTCCGCGCACGTCGATTTCCGCCACGTCCTTGGCCTTGAGTTCCTCGACTGCCTCGCGGACGTGGGCGAGCAGGACCGGCAGCGGCGGCGGCGGATTGGGGACTTGGGTCTTGATGACGTGGGCTTGACTGGACAAAGCGGCGAACTCGATGGAATGGGGCGAATTATAGGCGACCCCGGCAGGGCGCGTATTCAGCCAGCGGCGGCGGCACCGGACGCATACAGAGCATGGTCGCGGATATAGGCCGCCACCGGTGCCGGCAGCAAGGCCGCCCAGTCCTCGCCGGCGGCGATGCGCGCGCGCACCAGGCTGGCAGATTCGCTGCGCAGCGGCTGCCGCAGGCACCACAGCCG
>NZ_AQOK01000178.1:0-3133 GCF_000364645.1 Xanthomonas sp. SHU 308
TTCAGTCCCACAACATGGGCAAATCTCCCAAGTCGGCGAACAATCATCCTCCCCCCAAGGAGGAAATGGCAACTCGTACCCACAAACCCTGCAATTATTATTATTTCTTTTGGCCATAAAAGTAATCTAGATTTGTTTTGTACCCATGATCAGCGGGATCTGGCCTAAACATTGTCTTAGGCGTCCCATCTGCAGATTTAACTGCGAACGTATTTGTTATAGGGTTATAAAGAACAGTTTCTCCATTTGAACGATTTATCGCGAGAGTTCCGGATGGGGGATTTGTAACAAATTCACGCGCGCCTTCAACATACTGGAGAGAATTCTGGTACTCAGGAAATTCTGAGCTGTGCTTAGTCCAATGGCCATAAGCATTCTGCACTGAGTCTTTCGATTTAGTAGATGACCAAAATGAACCCCTTTCTCCGCCCTGTATATCATAACTAGACGATGGCGCATCACTTTCACTCGGTCCATTTCTTCCATTCCTTTTAATGGAAGGACCAAAAACTTCTGCGGTACTTGCTAGGTCCCACGCAAGCGCACCAATTTGGTTGGCTGCTGCTATTTGTTCTGGTGTACCACCAACCACCGCGGTCCAGGTACCTGCGGCAGCAAAAAGCGGGCCCAGAAGTCCTGTTTCAAGTCTATTACGATCTTCCAACGACATGATTTTCAGGCCGACAACCTGTTGACCTTGCCAGTCCGTCTTGTTCAATAGCTGATAATCAAGACTATAAGAAGATCCGACACCGATCGAGCCTTTTGAGGCAGCCTGTACCACGCCCGCCACGAGTATCGCGTCATACTCCTCCGTCCCTGGCTTAAGATTCAGCAGTTGTGCTTGCTGCTCCGGAGTCAGGTAGTCGAAGTACCGATCCTTCATTTCACGGCTTTGCGCAAGACTGACGTCATCCCACTTCCGCTCTACATTCTCTCGGCATTCTTCCGTCGTGCACTTGCTGAGTTCACGCGTCTTTTCATCGCGTTGCGGATGACTGAGATAGTTGTTCACAACCTCATTGCTGGCCGTCGCAGCACCCGCAGTGCCGCCCGCAACCGCACCCGCCGCAGTCGACGCCAAGGCGGTCAATGTGTCCGCCAACGGCCCGGTAACGCCTGCCTCCCGCAGCGCGGTTGCCACGGCGGGCGCGGCGAGCGTGCCTGCAGCGGCGCCCGTCGCACCTTCTAGCCCGCCTGTGAGTCCCCCGACCACGGTGTGCGCCAGCACTCGCAAGCTGCCGTTGTTGCCCCACTGGCTTTCCAGTTGGTCTGCCTGGGCGGTGAGCTGCGCCTTCTGGTCCGGATCGGCCGTGCCATCGGCCTGCCGACGCAGCTCTGCCGCCTCCGTCATCTTCTTCTCGGCGTAGTCACCGATCACGTGCGTGGCCTGCTGCCCGAACGTCGCCGTGATCTGCGCCTGGGCGGCCACCTGCTCCTGCAGCTTTTGTCCATCCCATTGCTTGGTCAGGCCATTGGCGTCATCGCCCGTAACGACATCGCGCTTCAGGCCCGCCAGCGCGTCCGCTACGCTCTTGCCGGTCTTGGCTTGCTGCCCCGCTTCGTCGGTGATGACCAGCGCCCCGCCACTGATGCCGCTGTGCGTGGTGGATTGCGAGTTCCCACTCTCATGGCCATAGCCGGCCGCACTGCCGTTGGCGCCGGTGTTGTAGTTCTGCCAGGACCACTTGCTGCCATTGTTGGTGGTGGAAGGTGTCTGGCCCTCACTGCCCTTGGCCTTATCGTCGTCGGTGCCGACGCTGTAGCCGCCCGACAGGCTGATGCCCTTGGCGTCATAGCTGCTGGTGTTGGCGATGTCGCTATAGGTCAGCGTGCCGGTGCTCAGGCGGTTCTTGCCTTGGTCGATCGCCTCCTGGCTGCTGGCGATCACCGCGCCCTTCAGGTCGGTGTTGCCGCCCACGGTGATGTCGAACCCGCCCTTGCCGGCCTGGATGCCGCTCTGCTCGGTGACGCTGGCGTAGTCGCCATTGACCTTGTTGCTGCTGTAGCTGGCGCTGGCACTGAACCCGATGCCGAACGTGACGTTGCCACCGATCGACTTGTCCTTGCTGGCGTAGCTGCTGGTGTCCTGCAGGCTCTCGATGTTGAGGTTGCCGCCGACGTCGGCGATCACCTTGTCCGCGGAGACCTGCGCGCCCTTGAGCGTGGTGTCGTTGCCGCTGATGATCGTGGCGTTGTCACCCGCAGCCACATGGCTGTTGGTGTAGCTGACATCCTCGCCATTGGCCTTGCCACGCGCTCCGCTGGCGCTCAACGTCACGCCCGCTGCGAGCCCATCAGCGCCATAGGTGATCGCAACGCCGACGGCGGCGCTGCTGCTCTTGCTGGTGCTGTGTTGTTCGGCCGTGTTCTTCGCCGCCTCGATGGTGACATCGTGATCGGCGGCCAGGAGCAGGTCGTGGCCAGCGGTGACGTCGCTGCCGCGTACCAGCAGGTTGCTCGCGTCGCCGCCGCCCGTGGCGATCAGGTTGACGTCGCCGCCGGCCTGTAGCTTGGAGCCCTTGGCCTGGTCCGCCGACTGGGTACTCTTGCTCTCGCTCTTGCTGCCACCCACCGTCACGGCGATGCTGATGTTCGCGCCTTGCGCAGCGCTTGCGGCGCTGCCGCTGGCCAGTGCGCTTCCGGTCTGACTCAGCGAGCTGGCGGCGCCATAGGCGCTGTAGGCCGCGGATCCCGCCGCCAGCGCCTGCATGCGCGCATCGCCACTGACTTTGGAGCCAGCCTTGGCCGTATCGTAAGCGGACTGGGCCAGGTTCAGTGCTGCGGAACTGAGCGTGATCGACAAGCCGCCTTGGCTGAACTTGCTGCGCTGCTCGGCATCGGTGGTGTCGTGGACCTCGGTGATGGCGATGTCCTTTGCCTTCACCGTGATGTCGCCGGCATTGGCCAGCACGTCGCTGCCGGTCTGCGCGTAACGATTGCCCGCAACCAGCGTGACGTCGCCCTCCACGCTACCGACCGTGCTGCCCACATGCGTCACATCGGCGGTGTCGGCATTGTTCTGGATCTTCTGCGTGCCGAAGGTCACGCCGATGCCGCCGCTGCCGAACATGCCGGACTTCTTCGTTTTCTTCTCGTGCTCCTCGCTATGCGTGTTCTGCGCCGTCTCCAG
>NZ_AQOK01000179.1:0-6149 GCF_000364645.1 Xanthomonas sp. SHU 308
GAGGTCAGTTCCTCCATCGAGGCGGCGGTCTCTTCCAGGCTGGCCGCCTGCTGCTCGCTGCGCTTGGCCAGTTCCTGGTTGCCGCTGGCGATGTCCTCGGCGGCGAAGCCGATGCTGTTGGTGGTGCGCTGGATGTGCGCGACGATGTCGGTGAGGCGGTGCACGGTGCTGTTGGCGTCGTCGCGCATGGCGGCGAACACGCCGTGGAAGTTGCCGCTCATGCGCACGGTGAGGTCGCCGTCGGCGATGCAGCGCAGCAGCGCGGAGAACTTGGCCAGGTTGGCGTCGGCGGTGGCCATCATGGTGTCGAGGTTCTCGACCATGGTGCGGAAGGCGTGCTCGAACTTCTCCGGCTGGCCGCGGTGGGCGAAGTTGCCGGCGCAGGCGGCTTCGGCCAGGGTCTGGATCTGCACGTTGATCGCGTGCAGGTTCTGCTTGACCTGCTGCATCGCCGCGGTGATCGCGGCCTTCTCGCCGGGGTAGTGGGCGATGTCCTGGCTGAGGTCGCCGATGGCGTAGCGGCCCATCACCTCGGTGATGCGCAGCTGCGTCTGCACGTGCGCATCCACCAGGGCATTGGTATCGGCGACCATGCGCCCGTACTCGCCGGGGAAGCGCTGCGCATCCATGCGGTAGCTGATGGCGCCGGCATCGTGGCGCGCAGCCATCTCGCGCTGTGCGGAAATCACCTCGTGCAGGCGCCGTTGCATCTGCTGCATGGCGCGCAGCAACTGCCCGGCCTCGTCGCGGGTGGTGGCGGTGTCCGGGCTGCTCAGGTCGCCGGCGCCGATGCGCTCGGCCAGGCCCAGCGCCTGCCGCAGCGGCCGCACCACGCGGCGGGTCAGCAGCAGGGCGATCAGCGTGCCCAGCAGCAGCGCCAGCACGGTGCAGCCGACCATCAGCAGGGCGAAGCCGCGCGCAGTGGCCATCGCTTCCTTGGCGGCCTGGCGGTTCTTGGCTTCCTGCAGGTCGATGAAGGCGTTGATGCTGGCCAGCCAGTCGACGAAGGCCGGGCGCGCTTGCTGCAGCAGCAGCGCCTGCGCCTGCACGGTGTCGCCGGCATCGCGCAGCTGCCGCACCTGCGCGATCAGCGGCATGGTGCGCGCTTCGATGCCCTGGATGCGCTGCAGGATGGTTTTCTCCTGGGCGTCGCTGGAGACGGCGAGCAAGGCATCGAGCGGCTGCGCGGCGCGCGCGTAGTCGCCGGCCAGCTTGTCGATGGTCTGCTCGGTCGCCTGGCGGCTGGCCGCATCGTCCAGCAGCACCACGTCGCGCAGGGCGATGGCGCGGTCGTGCACGCTGCCGCGGAAGTTGATCGCGTAGCGCTGCTTGACGCTGTTGACTTCGTTGATCGCGGTGAGTCGCTGGTCGATGCTGTGCACGCGCTGGATGCCGACCACGGTGAGCAGGACCATCAGCACGATGATCGTGAGGAAGCCGAGCGCGAGGCGCTGGCCGATGCGCAGATTGGAAAGGGCGTGCATGGGATCGGGGGAATGGGGGGAAGGAAGAGGGATCGACGGTGGGTGACGGCGGACGGGCAGGCAGGTTGCCTGCGCCCGCGTGACGCGCGCATGGCGCGGGTCCCCCGGGCCGGCGCATGGATAGCGGCGATGGCCTGTCGAACTGAAGGGAAGGGGCGAGGGCGTCCCCTGTGCCGTATCGGGAACGTGACGTTGTGCCGGTCTGCCGCGGCGGTGGCCGCCGGGCAGGTCAGGCAGGGCGCAGTGCCTGGCGAGCGACAAGACCAGGAGCGCGTCGCGCCGCCGCCGCGCGCAGGTGCAGCATGGCACCGCGCGCGGCCGGTGCTAAGGTCCGGGTATGACCGGCGCCGCCGACCCGATCCGCTTCCAGGCGACACTGCTGCGTCCAGCCACGCCGCCGGACGCGTCCTGGTGTTTCCTGCTGCTGCCTGCGGCGGCCAGCGCCGCGCTGCGCACGCGTGGCCTGGCCAGCGTGGAGGGCCGGTTCGCCGGGCATCCGTTTCAGGCCACGCTGCAACCCGATGGGCAAGGCGGCCACTGGCTGCAGGTCGAGGAGGCGTTGTGGGCGGCCGCGGCGGTCGAGGTCGGCACTACGGTGACCCTGGAGATCGCGCCGGCGGCGGTGGAACCGGAACCCGTGCTGCCCGACGACCTGGCGCGCGCGCTGGCCGCGCATCCGCCTGCGCGTGCGGCCTGGGACACGCTGACCACGGTGGCGCGGCGCGACTGGATCTTCTGGATCGGCGCGGGCAAGCAGGCGCAGACGCGGGTCAAGCGCATTGCCAGCACCTGCGACATGCTCGCTGCGGGCAAGCGGCGGGTCTGTTGCTTCGACCGCTCGGGCATGTACAGCAAGGCCTTCGCCGCGCCGCAGGCGCAATGAGGGCAGGGCGCGCACGCCTGGCGTGGCCGCCGTCGCGACAGGATCCTCGCAAGCGCCTGCCTATACTCCGTGACGTCCATCCATGAGGCCCACCGCATGAGTGCATCCACCTCTTCGTCCGCCGCCGCCGCACCGGGCAGCCTGCGCCGCTCGGTGTCCAACACGCTCAAGGGCTCGGCCGGCAACCTGGTGGAGTGGTACGACGTCTACGTCTACTCGGTGTTCGCCACCTACTTCGAATCGCAGTTCTTCTCCAAGGAGGACAAGAACGCCACGCTGTACGTGTGGGCGATCTTCGCGGTGACCTTCCTGATGCGCCCGATCGGCGCCTGGTACTTCGGCCGCTTCGCCGACCGCTACGGCCGCCGCCTGGCGCTGACTGTGTCGGTGTCGGTGATGGCGGCCTGTTCGTTTCTGATCGCGGTGACGCCCACCATGGCCAGCATCGGCGGCGCCGCGGCGGTGGTGCTGCTGCTGGCGCGCCTGCTGCAGGGTTTCGCCACCGGCGGCGAGTACGGCACCAGCGCCACTTACATGTCCGAGGCGGCGATTCCTGGGCGGCGCGGCTTCCTGTCCTCCTTCCACTACGTCACCCTGGTCGGCGGCCACGTGCTGGCGCAGGCCGTGCTGTTCGGGATGCTGCACTTCTTCGACAAGGGCCAGATTTCCGAATGGGGCTGGCGCGTGGCCTTCGGCCTGGGCGGCATCGGTGCGCTGGTGGTGTTCTGGCTGCGGCGCACGATGGACGAATCGCTGACCTCCGAGTCCATTGCCGCGGCCAAGCAGGGCAAGGACAGGTCCTCCGGCTCGCTGCGCGAGCTGTTCGTGCACCAGTGGCGCCCGCTGCTGCTGTGCTTCCTGATCACCGCCGGCGGCACCGTGGCGTTCTACACCTACTCGGTGACCGGGCCGAAGATGATCCAGACCGCTTTCGCCGGCGACGACGTCATGGCCGGCACCATCATCAACCTGGCCGCGCTGATCGTGCTGATGCTGATGCAGCCGGTGGGCGGCTGGCTGTCGGACCTGATCGGGCGCAAGACCCTGCTGGTGTTCTTCGGCATCGGCGGCGTGCTCTACACCTGGTTCCTGGTGCTGGAGCTGCCCAGGCAGAGCGACTGGCTGAGCGCTTTCGCCATCCTCACCGCCGGCTTCGTCATCCTCACCGGCTACACCTCGATCAACGCGGTGGTGAAGGCCGAGCTGTTCCCCACCCATATCCGCGCGCTGGGCGTAGGCCTGGGCTATGCGCTGGCCAATTCGGCCTTCGGCGGCACCGCGCCGTTGCTGTACCAGGCCTCGCTGAAGACCGGCCACGTCACTACCTTCGTCTGGTACGCCACGGCGGTGATCGCGGTGTCGCTGCTGGTGTACATGTTCTTCCTGACCAACAAGGGGTCCAACTGGCTCGACCACGAGGGCGAGATGCACGCGCGCCGGCGCTGACCGGCGCGGCGCCCGCCCGGGCGACGCGCATGCCGCCCGGGCGCGGAGCAGGCGGACGCTGAACGGCGCACCCGGTATTGGCCGGGGTCGCCCCGCCGCGCGGAGGCCGCGCATGCGGCGGCTGCCAGGCGACTCGGGTACCATGCAGCCCCCTTACGGGCGTTCCCCCCATGGCCGATTCCGACAACAGCTCCACTCCCCCGGTGACCCAGGCGCAGGCCGAAGACGCAGTGCGCACCCTGCTGCGCTGGGCCGGCGAAGACCCGACCCGCGAGGGCCTGCTGGACACCCCGCGGCGCGTGGCCGAGGCCTATGGCGACTGGTTCAGCGGCTACCGCGCCGACCCGCGCGAGTACCTGCTGCGCACCTTCGAGGAAGTGGCCGGCTACGACGAGCTGATCGTGCTGCGCGACATCGAGTACGAAAGCCACTGCGAACACCACATGGCGCCGATCATCGGCAAGGTCCACGTCGGCTACCTGCCGCGCGGCAAGGTGGTGGGCATCAGCAAGCTGGCGCGCGTGGTCGAGGCCTACGCGCGGCGCTTCCAGGTGCAGGAGAAGATGACCGCGCAGATCGCCCAGTGCATCCAGGACGTGCTGCAGCCGCTGGGCGTGGGCGTGGTGGTGGAAGGCGCGCACGAGTGCATGACCACCCGCGGCATCCACAAGCGCGGCGTCAGCATGGTCACCTCGAAGATGCTCGGCAGCTTCCGCGAGGACGCGCGCACCCGCGCCGAGTTCCTGCGCTTCATCGAGCGCGTGCGCTGAGTCTGCGGATGCGGTGGCGGTCGGTTCCTGCATGAAGCCGCATGTCCGGATCGCCGGCTATCGCCAGTTGCGCGAACAGCCGTTGTGGAAACTGCTCGCCGCCGACCATGCCCCCGAGCTGATCGGCCTGCTGCAGACCTTGCTTGGCGACGCCCAGCGGCGGCTGCCGGCCGATGTGCTGCACGAGCGCCTGCAGCGCCAGCTCGATGCGCTGAAGGACGACGAGCTGTCGCGCGAACTGCCGCGCACCGCGCAGGCCTACGTGGCGCACTGGCTGGCGCAGGGCTGGCTGGAGCGGCGCCTGCCCGAAGGCGATGCGCAGGAAGAATACGAACTGTCGCGGCAGGCGGCGCAGGCCATCCGCTTCATCGCCGGCGTGCGCGACAGCGCCAGCGTGGCCACCGAGAGCCGGCTGTCGCTGGTGATCCAGCAGCTGGTGCAACTGGCCGGGCAGACCGAGACCGATCCGGACGCGCGCTTGGCCGCGCTGCGCGCCGAGCGCGCGCGCCTGGACGCGGAGATCGAGCGCGTGGCCGCCGGCAAGCTGGCCGCGCTGGACGGCAAACGCGCGCTCGAACGCACCCGCGACATCATCCGCCTGTCCGACGACCTGACCGAGGATTTCCGCCGGGTCCGCGACGATTTCGAGCGGCTCAACCGCGAGTTCCGCGAGCGCATCATCGACGACGAGGGCGCGCGCGGCGACGTGTTGGAGAAGCTGTTCGCCGGCATCGACGTGATCGGCGAGAGCGAGGCCGGGCGCAGTTTCCAGGCGTTCTGGAGCCTGCTCAACGACGCCGAGCAGAGCGTGCAGCTGGACGCGGCGCTGGAGGCGCTGCTGGCGCGCGGCTTCGCCCGCCGTCTGGACCGCCACGAACGCGCCTTCCTGCGCGGGCTCACCGGCACCTTGCTCGAACGCGGCGGCCAGGTGCACGAGGTGATGCAGCATTTCGCGCGCAGCCTGCGCGGGTTCGTGCAGAGCCGCGGCTACCTGGAACAGCGCCGGCTCAACCAGTTGCTGAAGCAGGCGCAGGGCGAGGCGCTGCAGTTGCGCGACCAGCTACATGCCACCGCCGCCACCGGCTACCTGCTGCCGCTGAGCAGCGCGCGGCTGCGCTCGCCATCGCAGTGGCGCCTGCACGACCCGCGCAGCCAGCTGGTGGAGGGGCGGGTGCAGGCGGCCGAGGCGGCCACGATCTCGCTGGACAGCGTCGGCGACCTGGTGGCGCAGTCGGAGATCGACCTGCGCGGCCTGCGCAACGACCTGCACGACCTGCTTGGCCGCCAGCCGCAACTGAGCATCGGCGAGGCGCTGCGGCAGCGCCCGGCGGCGCAGGGCCTGGGCAGCGTGATCGGCTACCTGGCGCTGGGCACCCGCCATGGTGTGGTCGTCGACGGCGAATGGGAAGCGGTGCAATGGGAGGGCGGCGACGGCCAGGTCCGGCGCGCGCGCATCCCGCTGGTGTGGTTCACCAAGGAAAAACGCAATGAACTGGTCTGACGAATTCCACGGCCACGACGCCGATGCCGGCGATGTCGCCGCGGCCGCCGCCACGTCCGCGGCGG
>NZ_AQOK01000180.1:0-4909 GCF_000364645.1 Xanthomonas sp. SHU 308
CAGGTGCGCGTCGGCGATGGCCGGCGCGCGCCGCCTGCCGGCGCCGGCTGGCCGACGGTGTCATGGCCGATTCAGCGTTTTGCGGCACAATCCGGATTCACCTGCCAACGGGCCCGTCCATGCGTCTACCGATCGCCTTCGTCCTGCTCGCCACGCTCGCCGGCTGCACCTGGGTGCCGATGGCGCCGGAAGGCAAAGGGGTGCGGGTCCTGCCGCCCGGTCAGGCCGCCAGCGGCTGCGAGAAGCGCGGCGAGGTGGTGGTGTCGGTGAAGAGCAGCGTCGGCTTCTATCAGCGCAACCCGCTGCGGGTGCGCGAGGAGCTGGAGACCCTGGCCCGCAACGAGGCGCCTGGCGTGGGCGCCAACACCGTGCAGGCGATGGGCGACCCGGTCGATGGCGACCAGCGTTTCACCGCCTACCAGTGCGGCGGCCGCTGAACCGCTCAGACCATACGCTTTCCGGGGATTTGTTAAAGATGCGGTAAAACGGTGTAACCGCTAGAATTGGCGCCCCCTCGCCTGACCCTGGCGTACACCTCGATGCTCTTCACCAACGTCTCGATCGCGGGACTGGCGCATATCGACGCGCCGCACACGCTGACCTCCAAGCAGATCAACGCGCGCCTGCAGCCAACCCTGGACCGGCTGCGGATCCGGGCCGACGTGCTCGGCGACATCGCCGGCGTCCACGCGCGGCGCATGTGGGACCAGGACCTGCAGGCGTCCGACGTGGCGACGCTGGCGGCGCGCAAGGCGATGGGCGATGCGGGCATCGAGGCTGGGCAGGTCGGGCTGCTGGTCAACACGTCGGTGAGTCGCGATTACCTGGAGCCGTCCACCGCCAGCATCGTCGCCGGCAATCTGGGCGTGAGCGAGCAGTGCATGACCTTCGACGTCGCCAACGCCTGCCTGGCCTTCATCAACGGCATGGACATCGCGGCGCGCATGATCGAGCGTGGCGATATCGACTATGCGATGGTGGTCGATGGCGAGACCGCCAACCTGGTGTACGAGAAGACCCTGGAGCGGATGGCCTCGCAGGACCTGACCGCCGACGCCTTCCGCGACGAAATGGCGACCCTGACCCTGGGGTGCGGTGCCGTGGCGATGGTGATGGCGCGTACCGACCTGGCACCGGATGCGCCGCGCTACCGCGGCGGCGTGACTCGCTCGGCCACGCAGTGGAACACCCTGTGCCGGGGCAACATGGACCGCATGGTCACCGACACCCGCATGCTGCTGATCGAAGGCCTCAAGCTGGGCCAGAAGACCTTCGCCGCCGCGCGGCAGGCGCTGGGGTGGGCGGTGGACGAACTGGACCAGTTCGTCATCCACCAGGTCAGCCTTCCGCACACCAAGGCCTTCATGAAGAGCTTCGGGATCGACCAGAAGAAGGTCATGACCATCTTCGGCGAATACGGCAACATCGGCCCGGCCAGCGTACCGATCGTGCTGAGCAAGCTGCGCGAGCTGGGCCGCCTGAAGAAGGGCGACCGGATCGCGCTGATGGGCATCGGCTCGGGCTTGAACTGCTCGATGGCCGAGGTTGTTTGGTAAGCGCCAGGCGCAGGACAGGCGCGCAAATTTTCCTTGCGTGCCGTATTTGGGTGTTTAGAAAGAAATTTGCTAAATTTCTTTCCTAAGAGCCGTCTCCGGCCACGGCAAGGATTGCCTGATGTCGTCTCGACGCTGTACCGGACACTATGTCCCCGGGTCGCTGGCCGGCAGCCGTTATCAGGCGTTCGTTCCTGATCCGCTGCCGCCCGAGCCGCCGCTGCAGTTGGCGGCGCCGCTGCTGATCGCGCGCAAGGAACAGGCCGACCAGGCGCTTGGTCGCCTCGATGGCATCACCCTGATGCTGCCGGACCCGGAGCTGTTCCTCTACCACTACGTGCGCAAGGAAGCGGTCCTGTCCTCGCAGATCGAGGGCACGCAATCGTCGCTGTCCGATCTGCTGCTGTTCGAGCTGGACGAGGCACCGGGTGTCCCTCTGGACGACGTCGAAGAAGTCTCCAACTACGTCGCTGCGCTGAACCACGGGCTGCGGCGCTTGCGCGAGGATGACTTCCCGCTGTCGCTGCGCCTGATCCGCGAAATGCACGCGCTGCTGCTGCAAGGTGGGCGTGGCGCCGGCAAACGTCCGGGCGAATTCCGTTCGGGCCAGGTCTGGATCGGCGGTGCCTCGCCGGCGTTGGCGCACTTCGTGCCGCCGCCGCCGGAAGCCCTGGATGCGGTGCTGGCCGCCTTCGAGCGCTTCCTGCACGCGCCGGGCCGCGACGTCTCGCCGATGGTCAAGGCAGCCTTGGCGCATGTGCAGTTCGAAACCATCCATCCCTTCAGCGATGGCAACGGCAGGCTGGGGCGGCTGCTGATCGCGTTGATCCTGTGCAACGAAGGTGTGCTGCGCGCGCCCAGCCTGTACCTGAGCCTGTTCTTCAAGCGCCATCGCGCGCGTTATTACGAGCGCCTCAACGCGGTACGCACCGAGGGCGACTGGGAAGGCTGGCTGGATTTCTTTCTCGAGGGCGTTGCAGACACCGCGCAACAGGCGGTATCCACCGCGCAGCGCCTGCTGGCGCTGCTGGCGGCCGACCGCGCACGTATCGCCGGATTGGGAACGCGCGCTGGCAACGTGGGCCTGGTGTACGAGCAGTTCGCCCGTCGTGTCCTGCTGGGCGTGCCACAGGTCCAGCCGCATTTGCCGCTCAGCGCACCGACGATCCGTGCCGCCATCCGCACCCTGCAGGATCTGGACATCGTCAACGAACTCACCGGGCAGCAGCGGCACCGCGTGTTCGCCTATCAGGCTTATCTGGACATCCTCAGCGAGGGTGCGCAGCCGTTATGAGTTCCCCAGTGCCGCACGCCGACGGCAATGCGCCATGCGCCGCGGCGGCGCCGTCTTCCTCCCCCATCTCGCATCGGTGCCCCGCATGAACTACCCCGGCTATCCCTTCACCCCGCAGCGCTTCCAGGTCCGCCCGGGGCTGCACATGTCCTATCTCGACGAAGGTCCGCGCGACGGCGAGGTGGTGGTGATGCTGCACGGCAATCCGTCGTGGAGCTATCTGTGGCGCACGCTGGTGAGCGGGCTGTCGGACCGCTACCGCTGCATCGTGCCCGACCACATCGGCATGGGCCTGTCGGACAAGCCGGACGATGCGCCGGGCGCGCAGCCGGGTTACGAGTACACCCTGCGGTCGCGCGTGGACGACCTGGACGCGCTGCTGCGGCATCTGCGCATCGACGGGCCGGTGACGCTGGCGGTGCACGACTGGGGCGGCATGATCGGTTTCGGTTGGGCGCTGTCGCACCATGCGCAGGTGCGGCGCCTGGTCATCACCAATACCGCGGCGTTCCCGCTGCCGGCGGCCAAGCCGATGCCGTGGCAGATCGCGATGGGCCGGCACTGGCGCCCGGGCGAGTGGTTCATCCGCACGTTCAATGCGTTCTCTTCGGGCGCGTCGTGGCTGGGCGTGTCGCGACGCATGCCTGCCGATGTGCGTCGCGCCTACGTGGCGCCGTACGACAATTGGGCCAACCGCATTTCCACGATCCGCTTCATGCAGGACATTCCGCTGTCGCCGGCGGACAAGGCCTGGTCGCTGCTGGCGCGGGCCGAGCAGGCATTGCCGTCGTTCGCCGATCGCCCCGCCTTCATCGGCTGGGGCCTGCGCGACATCTGCTTCGACCATCATTTCCTGGAAGGCTTCCGCCGCGCGTTGCCGCAGGCCGAGGTGATGGCCTTCGAGGATGCCAACCACTACGTGCTGGAAGACAAGCACGAGGTGCTGGTGCCGGCGATCCGCCGGTTTCTGGACGCACATCCGCTGTCCTGAGCACGCACGCCGGCCAGATCCGGCGTCTTCCTGCGGCGCGCATTATCGGCGCGCCGCACATGCAGGAAGGGGATTGCCGCCGGCGTTGCGCCGTGGATCGTCTACACGGGCGCGCGCAAACTGCTACCGATTGCCGTGATGCAACATTGTTGGCTGGGTACAGTCGCCGCCGACGTGCGCGTCGCGCGGAAGCGGACGCTGCACGCAATCGGACAGGAGACAGAGAGTGAAAGCGATGGCGATGGCGATGCTGTTGACGGCGATGAGCGTGCCTGGTGCGCATGCGGAAGACCTGACCACGTCCGCGGACGGCAAGACGCTGACGGTCGGATTCGGCCAGCCCACCTGGAAGCAGGTGCTGCACTACCGCAAGCTGTACGACAAGAAGCCGTTCCCCGATGCGGAGATCTATTACTACAGCAACGGCATGTACAAGATCATCTCGCAGGGCGAGAACCACTACGGCGTGTACGTGCTGCAGGGCAGCTTCGAGGATCAGACCTACACGATCCGCTTCATCTCGCTGCCGTCCGAGGACTGGGGCAACAAGACCGCCTTCCATCAGTTGACCTTCATCCGTGGCGAGGACAGGAACGTCTTCATCCAGAACGCGATCGTCGACACCGGCGAGGCCATCGCCCAGCAGAACGGCACCTACACCCTCGAAAAGAACACCGTGACCAATCCGGTGCCGACGGCGTGGAAGCACCGCTGAGCCGATGCGGCGCGCGTCCGCCGTGCTTCGGATGCCGCCAGGATGGGCGTTTGCAGGAGTTTGCGGAGGAGCGGCTACAGCCGCGACCGGGCGTTGCCGGGAACGCGGATCGCGGCTGGTCCCGCGGCGACAAGGGCAGATGCTACGGCCTCCCTGCCGTCCTGGCGGCGCCGCCGCTCAGGCGTCTGGCAGATTGCGTTCGACTACGCCGTCCCAGTCGGCCAGGGTCAGCAGCGGCAGGCCGTGCGCCAGCCGCGACTTGTCGCACTGCGCGCTGCGTTCGCCGAACTCCAGCGAGGCCGGTACCGCGGCGCACACCGACGGCCGCCGCTCGTGGATGCTGCAGCGGCTGGAGG
>NZ_AQOK01000181.1:0-9563 GCF_000364645.1 Xanthomonas sp. SHU 308
GGCCGATGTCCGCGTCCAGGGCGATGCAGCGCGGCTGCGCCTGCGAGGTGCCACGCATCACCCGCTCATGGGTGCGCAGCGGTTCGGTCAGCTCGAACGGGACCCTGCCGCCCAGCGCGGGATCGGCTTCGCTCCAGTGGAAACTGACGCGGAAGTAGGCGCAGCAGGCGCCGCAGGTGAGGCAGGGATGGGACATGGCGGCCGGGCCTTGCGCGGCGAACAGCGTGGGGGGCGCGGCATTCTGACCGAACCGCGGCGCGCTGCAAGCACGCCGGCATTCAGCCGCGGCGGCCGCGGCCGGGGTGTCGGCTGCGGCCGGGCGCATCGGCGATAATCGGCGTATGACCACGACCTGCAACATCGCGGCGACGCTGCCGCGGCTGGCGCGCGAGCGCCCGGACCAGATCGCCATGCGCTGCCCCGGCCGGCCCGGCCCCGGCGGCATGGCGGCCTACGACGTGACCCTGAGCTATGCGCAGCTGGATGCGCGCAGCGATGCCATCGCCGCCGGCCTGGGCGCCTACGGCATCGGCCGCGGCACCCGCACGGTGGTGATGGTGCGGCCGTCGCCGGAGTTCTTCCTGCTCATGTTCGCGCTGTTCAAGGCCGGCGCGGTGCCGGTGCTGGTCGATCCGGGCATCGACCGGCGCGCGCTCAAGCAGTGCCTGGACGAGGCGCAGCCGGACGCCTTCATCGGCATTCCCTTGGCGCAACTGGCGCGGCGCCTGCTCGGCTGGGCGCGCTCGGCAAAGCGGATCGTCACCGTCGGCCGGCGCTGGGCCTGGGGCGGCACCACGCTGGCGCGGATCGAGCGCGCCGGCCAGGGCACCGACAGCCAGCTCGCAGACACGGCCGCGGACGACGTCGCCGCGATCCTGTTCACCAGCGGCTCCACCGGCGTGCCCAAGGGCGTGGTCTACCGGCACCGGCATTTCGTCGGCCAGATCGAGCTGATGCGCAATGCCTTCGACATGCAGCCCGGCGGGATCGACCTGCCCACTTTCCCGCCGTTCGCGCTGTTCGACCCGGCGCTGGGGCTGACCTCGGTGATCCCGGACATGGACCCGACGCGTCCGGCCAAGGTCGACCCGCGCAAGCTGCACGATGCGATGCAGCGCTTCGGCGTGACCCAGCTGTTCGGCTCGCCGGCGCTGATGCGGGTGCTGGCCGACTACGGCAAGCCGTTGACCAACGTGCGCTGCGCCACCTCGGCCGGCGCGCCGGTGCCGCCGGACGTGGTGGCGCGGATCCGCAGCCTGCTGCCGGAGGACGGCCAGTTCTGGACGCCCTACGGCGCCACCGAGTGCCTGCCGGTGGCGGTGATCGAGGGCCGCGAGTTGCAGGACACGCGTGCGGCGACCGAGCGCGGTGCCGGCACCTGCGTCGGCACGGTGGTGCCGCCCAACCAGGTGCGCATCATCGCCATCGACGACGCCGCGATTCCCGAGTGGAGCGGCGTGCACGAAGTCCCCACCGGCACGGTCGGCGAGATCACCGTGGCCGGGCCGACCGCCACCGACACCTATTTCAACCGCGATGCGGCCACGCGCCTGGCCAAGATCCGCGAACGCCTGGACGACGGCAGCGAGCGCGTCGTGCACCGCATGGGCGACGTCGGCTATTTCGACGCGCAGGGCCGGCTGTGGTTCTGCGGGCGCAAGACCCAGCGCGTGGAAACCGCGCAGGGGCCGCTGTACACCGAACAGGTGGAGCCGATCTTCAACGCGCTGCCGGGCATCGGCCGCACCGCCCTGGTCGGCATCGGCGAGCCGGGGCAGCAGCGCCCGGTGCTGTGCTACGAGCTGGAAGTGGGCGCCATGCTCTCGAGCGGCCCTGAACTGCAGGCGCTGCAGCAGCGACTGCGCGATACCGCTGCCGCGCATGCGCACACGGCCGGCATCGTCGATTTCCTGAGCCACCCGGGCTTTCCGGTGGACATCCGCCACAACGCCAAGATCGGCCGCGAGAAGCTGGCGCTGTGGGCAGCGGAACAGCGCAAATGAGCGCGCGCAGCATGTGCACCGGCGCGCCTGCGCAGCAGGACACCGTTGGCGCGGCGCATGGCCGGCCCCAGAATGGCCGCCCTGATCATGGAGTGTGGCGATGAAGATCGTGGTGACCGGTGGCGGTGGGTTCCTGGGCCAGACGCTGTGCCGCGGGCTGGTCGCGCGCGGGCACCAGGTGGTCAGCTACAACCGCGGGCACTACCCGGAACTGCAGGCCTTGGGCGTGGCCCAGGTGCGGGGCGATCTGGTCGATGCGCAGGCGCTGCAGCATGCGCTGGCCGGCGCCGATGCGGTGTTCCACAACGCCGCCAAGGCCGGTGCCTGGGGCAGCTACGACAGCTACTACCAGCCCAACGTGGTCGGCACCGAGAACGTGCTGGCGGCCTGCCGCCTGCACGGCGTGTCGCGTTTGGTTTACACCTCCACACCGAGCGTGACCCACCGCGCCACCCATCCGGTCGAAGGCCTGGGCGCGGACCAGGTGCCCTACGGCGAGGATTTCCAGGCGCCGTACGCGGCGACCAAGGCGATCGCCGAGCGCATGGTGCTCGCGGCCAACGACGCGCAACTGGCGGTGGTGGCGCTGCGCCCGCGGCTGATCTGGGGGCCGGGCGACAACCAGATCCTGCCCAAGCTGGTCGCGCGGGCGCAGGCCGGGCGCGTGCGTCTGGTCGGCGGCGGCGACAACAAGGTCGATTCCACCTACATCGACAACGCCGCGCAGGCGCACTTCGACGCCTTCGAGCACCTGGCGGTGGGCGCGCCCTGCGCCGGCAAGGCCTACTTCATCTCCAACGGCGAGCCGTTGCCGATGCGCGTGCTGCTCAACAAGCTGCTCGCCGCGGTCGGCGCGCCGACGGTGACCAAGACGCTCTCGTTCAAGGCCGCCTACCGCATCGGTGCCGCCTGCGAGACCCTGTGGCCGCTGCTGCGCCTGCGCGGCGAGCCGCCGCTGACGCGGTTCCTCGCCGAGCAGCTGTGCACCCCGCACTGGTACAGCATGGAGCCGGCGCGGCGCGACTTCGGCTACGTGCCGCAGGTGTCGATCGAGCAGGGCCTGCAGCGGCTGGCGTCGTCATGGCGCCACGACACGTCCGTCACCCGCTGACGACCACGCGTTTCCGAAGATGATGCCGCGCCGATTCGGCACGACAACTCTCTGGACATTGCCATGCTGCATTACGCCATCATCTTCTTCGTGATCGCCATCATCGCCGCCGTGCTCGGTTTCAGCGGCATCGCCGGCGCGGCGACCAACATCGCCTGGATCCTGTTTGTGGTGTTCCTGATCCTGGCGGTGATCTCGATGTTCCGCCGCGGCAAGGTGTAGTCCGCAGCGACAATCCAACGTCGATACTTGCCCGCGGCGCCCTGCGTCGCGGGCAAGTCGTTTCTGGGGTAGACGCTGCGGTGTACCGGCTCCACCGGAGTAGCCGCGTAGCGAAGCGCGGCGGCGCGCAGGCTAGGCGCAGTTCGGACGTTCCTGAGCAAGCACCTGGGCGGCGCGCAGGCGCAGTAGCGGTTGGCGGTGGCATGGGCGAGACATCTGTCTCGCCCCGCGCACGGCCTTGCGACGTGTCTGCCGCTAGAATGCGGGGATGTCTGGATCCCCCCTCGATGCTCTCAAGCCCCTGGCCGGCCGCGCGCTGGAAGCGGCGCTCAATCGCGCGCTGGCGCTGGACCCGGAAACCGGCGAGGCCCTGCGCGACCTCGACGGCCAGCGCGTGGCGCTGACCCTGGAGGCGCCGGCGCTGGCGCTGCAGATCCGTGTCGACGGTACGCACCTGCGGGTCGGCCCGGTGGATCCGGCGCAGGAGCCGGAGCTGGCGGTGCGCAGCACCCTCGGCGGCCTGCTCGCGCAGTTGCCGTTCCTGGCGCAGGCGCGGCGCCCCGGCGGCCCCGGCGGGCGGGTGCGGGTCTCCGGCGATGCCGAACTGGCGCGGCGCCTGCAGCAGTTGGCGACGCGCTTCGACCCGGACTGGCAGCGGCCGTTCGTGCAGGTGTTCGGCGAGGTGCTCGGCGTGCAGGTGGCCAACACCGCGCGCTCGGCCCTGCAGCAGGCCCGGCGCAGTGCGCAGGATCTGGCGCAGAGCGCGGCCGAGTACGTGACCGAGGAGTCGCGCGACGTGGTCGCGCGCGCCGAGCTGGAGGCCTTCTACGACGACGTCGACGTGCTGCGCGACGACATCGAACGCCTGGCCGCGCGCGTGGCGCGGCTGCAGCCGGAGCGCGGCGCATGAAGGCGATGTTCCGCGCCAGCCGCATCGGCCGGGTGATCCTGCGCTATCGCCTGGACGACCTGCTCGACGGCACCCCGGCCGAACGCTGGTTGCGCCTGGCCAAGCCATTCGTGCCGCGCGCCAGCCCCGACATCGCCGCACAGTCGCGCGGCGCCCGCCTGCGCCTGGCGCTGCAGGACCTGGGGCCGATCTTCGTCAAGTTTGGGCAGATCCTCTCCACCCGCCGCGACCTGATGCCGCCGGACGTGGCCGAGGAACTGACCCTGCTGCAGGACCGGGTGCGCCCGTTCGACGGCGAGGCGGCGCGGCGCATCGTCGAGCAGGCGCTGGGCCGGCCGATCGCGGTGGCGTTCGCGACCTTCGATACCGAGCCGCTGGCCTCGGCCTCGATCGCGCAGGTGCACGCGGCGACGCTGGACGACGGCCGCGAAGTGGTGGTCAAGGTGCTGCGCCCGGACATCGAGCGGCAGATCGACGCCGACATCGCCTTGCTGAAATCGGCCGCCGCGCTGGTCGAGCGCACCCATCCGCGCGCCGACAAGATCCGCCCGCGCGAGGTGGTGGCCGAGATCGAGACCACCCTGGCCGCGGAGCTGGACCTGCAGCGCGAGGGCGCCAACGCCAGCGTGTTGCGCCGCTTCTGGCTGCATTCGGACGACCTCTACGTGCCCGAGGTGATCTGGACCCACACCGCCGAGCGCGCGCTGACCCTGGAGCGGGTGCGCGGCATCCCCTCCGACGACATCGCCTCGCTGGACGCCGCCGGCATCGACCGCCGCGCGCTGGCGGCCAAGGGCGTCCGGGTGTTCTACACCCAGGTGTTCCGCGACAACTTCTTCCATGCCGATGCGCACGCCGGCAACATCTGGGTCGACAGCGACCCGGCGCGCCGCGACAACCCGCGCTTCATCGCGCTGGACTTCGGCATCATGGGCCAGCTCTCGCAGGAAGATCAGTACTACCTGGCCGAGAACTTCATGGCCATCTTCAACAAGGATTACCGGCGCATGGCCGAGCTGCACGTGGAGGCCGGCTGGATGCCGGCCAACGTGCGCATCGACGAGCTGGAGGCGGCGGCGCGCTCGGTGTGCGAGCCGTACTTCACCCGGCCGCTGTCGCAGATCTCGCTGGCCGAGGTGCTGATCAAGCTGTTCCGCGTGGCCCAGCGCTACCAGCTGACCCTGCAGCCGCAACTGATCCTGCTGCAGAAGACCCTGCTCAACATCGAAGGCGTCGGCCGCCAGCTCGATCCGGAACTGGACATCTGGGCGGTGGCGCGGCCGGTGCTCGAACGCATCCTCATCGAGCGCTACAGCCCGCAGCGCGCGCTGCACGAACTGCGCAAGCGCCTGCCGGAGATCATGACCCACGCGCCGGACATGCCGCGGCTGATCCACGGCTGGCTGCGCCAGCAGGTCGAGGGCCGGCACGAACTGTCGATGCGCTCGCGCGACCTGTTCGAACTCAACCTGCTGGTGCGGCGCATGCAGCGGCGGGTGGTGGCGGCGATCGCCGGCGTCGGCCTGCTCACCGTGGCCACGCTGCTGTACGCGCTCGACGCGGGCGGGCCGCAGCTGGGCGGGGTGTCGCTGTGGGCCTGGATCAGCGGTGGTGCCGGCATCGCGGCCTTGCTGTCGGCGTGGTGGCGGCGCTGAGCGTGGCGGCGCTGGATCGCGCGCGCCTGTACGCGGTGCGCGCCGAACTCGGTGAGGAAGGTCCGCGTCACGATGCAGGTCAGCCCGAGCGCGCGCAGCGCCTGCTCAATATCACCCCGGAGACCGGCGAACTGCTGGCGGTGCTGGTGCGTGCCACGGCTGCGCGGCGGGTGCTGGAGATCGGCACGTCCAACGGCTATTCCACGCTGTGGCTGGCCGAGGCCGCGGCGGCGTTGGGTGGCGGCGTGACCACGCTGGAATATGCCGCGCACAAGATCGCGCTGGCGCAGCGCAACTTCGCCAGTGCCGGCGTGGAAGGCTGTATCGATCTGGTCCTCACGGATGCCGGCGTCTGGCTGGCCGACGCGGCGTCGGCCGCGTTCGACCTGGTGTTCCTGGATGCCGAGCGCACCCTGTATTGCCACTGGTGGCCGCAGCTGCGCCGGGTGCTGCGGCCGGGCGGTCTGCTGGTGGTGGACAATGCGCTGTCGCATGCGGCGGAGATGGCGCCGTTCGCCGCGCTGTTGCAGGCCGATGCCGCGTTCACCTGCACCACGCTGCCGGTCGGCAACGGCGAACTGCTGGCGGTCAAGGACGCGTAGGCGCAGCGCGGCGGCGTGCCTGCCCGCGACGTGCGTCGCCGGGTCAAGCAACCGTCGGCGCGAGCTGCAGCCACGTCGTCATCGGTGCCATGGGTGCCGTTGTCGTGAGCGAGGTCATGGCTCAGTGCAGCGGACACTGCCGCTCGGCGCCACCTGCATGCGCGCCTCGTTGCCTGCAATGCGCATTGTCGCGCCGCGGCACGGCGCGGATAATCCGGCAGTGAACACCGACGCCGATTCCCTGCAGATCCTCTATCAAGACCCATTGCTGGCCGTGGTCGACAAGCCTGCCAGGCTGATGGTCCACGACAGCAAGCTCGCCCGCGGCGAGGACGACTTCCTCGCCGACCGCCTGCGTGCGCAGTTGGGCCGGCCGATCTTCCTGGTGCACCGGCTCGACCGTGCCACCAGCGGCTGCCTGCTGCTCGCCTTCGACCGCGACACCGCCAGCGTCCTGGGCAAGGCGCTGATGGGGGGCGAAGTGGACAAGGATTACCTGGCGATCTGCCGCGGCTGGCCGGCCGAAGACCGCTTCGAGGTCGACCACGACCTCGACGGCGGCCCTGGCAAGCCGCTGAAGAAACCGGCGCAGACCCGCTTCGCGCGCCTGGCCTGCGGCGAACTGCAGGTGCCGTCGGGCGAGTTCGCCACCTCGCGCTATGCGCTGCTCCGCTGCAGCCCAGTGACCGGGCGCTTCCGGCAGATCCGCCGCCACCTCAAGCACCTCTCGCATCACCTGATCGGCGACACCAGCCATGGCGATGGCCGCCACAACCGCATCTTCCGCATGCAGAGCGTGCACCGCATGCTGCTGCACGCCGAGCGCCTGGCGTTTCCGCACCCGGACGGCCATCGGATCAAGGTGACGGCGCCGCTGGATGCGGAATTCGTGCGGGCGTTCGGCTTGTTCGGTTGGGATCCGGCGCCTTGGCAGGTGGATGCGATGTCAGCTGGGATGCTGCAAGCCTGGCGGCTCTCGTAGATACCGTCTTAACCCCCTAGCAGGCAAGGCCCCTTTTCGGATCGAACGCCGTGCCCGACTTGAGAACCCCGTAGGCCAGGTGCAGGAGCGGCTTCAGCCGCGACCGAGCTTCCTCGGTAGGCCCGGTCTCGGCCGAAGCCGCTCCTACGACGCGCAAGGCCAGCGCTGTGTCACTTGGCCGGCGGCGCGTTGACCGTCTGTTCCAGGTCCTTCTGCAGGTCGGCGAACAGCGGGGTCATCTTCTGCTGGATCGCGCCCATCAGGTTCTGCATCAGCTGCGGGGTCTTGTCGAGCAGGCTCTGGCCGGCCGGGCTCTCGTAGAACTCGGCCATCGCTAGCACGTCCTGCTTGGAGAAGGTCTGCTTGTACAGGTTGACGTAGAGCGGACGCATCTCCTGCCACGACAGCGCCTTGCGCACGGTGGCCTGGGTACGCTCCTGGATCTGCTGCAGCTTCTGCTGCTGGGCGGCGTCGAGCGGGTGCTGCGCGGTGAGCTGGGCGAACTGCTGGCGCTGCATCGCCTCGATCTGCGGCAGCATGGTGTCGAGCATGTTCTGCGCGCGCGAGGCCGACAGCAGGCGGTTGACGTCGGCATCGGTGGGCGGTTCGGCCAGCGCCGGGAGGGCGGCCAGGGCCAGCAGCAAGGCCAGCAGCAGGCGCTGCGGCCAACGGAAGAAGCGCGGAATCGGGGGCATGGAGCATCCTGCAGAACGATGACCGGCGGCCAGAATACGGCAATCGCCGCGCCGCCGCCGCGCGTGGGGACGTGCGACCGGCCGGCGTCCGCTCCCTGGCTCGTTCAGGCGGCGCCGACGCGGAAACCGGGCGGTCCGGCGAATACCCTACAATCCGCGCCATGGGTAACGGGGCCATCCACATCTCGAGCAGCCTGACGATTCCGGAGGACGAAATCGTCGAGCGCTTCGTGCGCGCCAGCGGCGCCGGCGGGCAGAACGTCAACAAGGTCGCCACCGCGGTCGAGTTGCGCTTCGACCTGGCCGGCTCGCCGTCGCTGCCGGAGCCACTGCGTGCGCGCTTGTTGGCGCGGCGCGACCGCCGCATCACTGCCGACGGCGTGCTGGTGATCGATGCGCAGCGCTTCCGTACCCAGGACCGCAACCGCGACGATGCGCGCCAGCGCCTGGCCGAGTTCATCGCCGCCGGGCTGTCGGTGCCGAAGCGGCGCATCGCCACCAAACCCTCGCACGGCGCCAAGCTGCGACGCCTGGACGCCAAGCGCGAGCGCAGCCAGATCAAACGCGGCCGCTCGCCCGGCCGCTGGGAGTGACTTTTGACCGAACGCGATTACCGCCTGCCCGCAGCGCCCCCGAACATGCCGATGGTCAGGCCCAGCCGCTTCATGCGCTGGCTCGGCCGCACCGCCTTGCGGCTGACCGGCTGGCGGGTCGTGGGCGAGTTTCCCAACGTGCCCAAGCTGGTGATGATCGTGGCCCCGCATTCGTCCAACTGGGACGGGTTCCTGGGCTTCGCGGTCAAGTTCGCGGTCGGCTTCGAGGTGCGCGTGCTGGGCAAGACCCAGTTGTTCTGGTGGCCGCTGGGACCGCTGCTGCGCAGGCTCGGCGGCATCCCGCTGGACCGCAACTCGCCACGCGGCGTGGTCGAACAGGCGGTGGCGCTGATCCGCGGCGCCGAACGCATGTGGTACGTGATCACCCCCGAGGGCACGCGCAAGCGTGTGGAGAAGTGGAAGACCGGGTTCTGGAAGATCGCCCACGGCGCGCAGGTGCCGATTTTCCCGGTGTACTTCGACTACCCCAGCCGCACCGTCGGCCTTGGCGAGGTGGTGTGGACCGGCGAGGACATGCAGGCGGACATCGCCGCGATCCGCGAATGGTACCGGCCGTGGCGCGGCAAGCATCGCGATACGTTGTGAGCGACAGCGGCGGCTGACGGCGGCGCCATCCGCCGTTTTGCCCCACGGCGCCAACCGATGCCGTAGGAGCAGCGCATGGGTCGGATGTTGTTGTGGGAGGGACTTCAGTCCCGATGCAGCAATGTACCAGGTGGCTTTGGTCTTCACTCGTCGCGGCTGAAGCCGCTCCCACAAGTGCTGTGCC
>NZ_AQOK01000182.1:0-9438 GCF_000364645.1 Xanthomonas sp. SHU 308
TGGCGCCGCGCGCTCCGCGTCGCCGACCCAGCGCCGCCAGTAGTGCGGCGGCGGGGTCTCGGCGCGGACATGGCGCGCGCGCGCGTCCTCGCGAGGGGAAAGCGGAGCGGTGTCGTTGGCGGGCATCGCGTCTGGTTCCTGGGGCGCGTCCAATTATGCGACGAAGTTCACGATGGCTGTGCGCCGGGGTGCGAGACGTTGCCGGCCGGTGCCGTCGGCGAGGCCAGCAGGCGGCGCATGCCCCGCCACAGCAGGCGCCATGTCCACCACACCAGCAACGCGCCGAGCGCGCTCGCCGCCAGCACGACGGCCAGTGCCAGCCACGGGTGCGCGAGGGCCAGGGCCAGCGCGGCGATCACCACCGAATCCTCGGCCAGCGAGGCGATCCAGTTGCTGGCCGGCTCCGGCGAGGTGTTGAGCAGGGCGCGGGTGCCGGCCTTGAGCGCGTGGCTGGTCAGCGCCACGCCCGCGCCGGTGGCCAGCGCGCCGGCGCTCAGCTGGCCGTCGGGCGAAAGCGTGGCCGCGGCCAGGAAGGCGCCGGCCGGAATCCGGGTCAGGGTCTGCAGCAGGTCCCACACCGAATCCACGCCGGGGATCTTGTCGGCGAAGAACTCGGCGAGCGCCAGCGCGCCGGAGGTGCCGAGCACCCACCACGACTGCGTCGCCTGCAGCGCAGGCGGCAGCTCCAGCCAGCCGAGCAGGCCGGCCAGGCCGATGCCGAACACGGTCAGGTAGACGCGGATGCCGGCCAGCCAGGCCAGCAGGATGCCGATTACGAAGAGATGGGCGTCGGTCATGGCAGGCGCTCCTGCAAAGCACGGATGCCGGCCACTATCGGCCAAGCCCGCCACGAAGGCCAGCCCGCGGCGCGGGCCGGCCGCGCAGTCCGGCGCCGCTCAGGAGGGTGGCTTACACTAGGTGGCCCAGCAGGCCGACCCGCGAGGATCGACGCCGGCGCCGCCTCGGTGGCGCGGCAGCGCGCATGAACCGACCCGTTCCCCGTTTCCAGATCGTGCCCAATGGCGCCGCGCCCCGCCGCGGCCGCGGGCTGTGGTTGCTGCTCGCCGGGCTGTGGCTGCTGTCGCTGGCGCTGACCTGGTGGCTGGCCAGCCGCCAGGCCGCGCCGCGGCTCGGTGCGGTCAGCGCGCAGTTGCGCGAGGCCGAACGCAACCTGCAGGCGCAGCAGCGGCAGATCGAGACGCTCAACCAGCGCCAGGCGACCCTGGCCCGTTCCGACCAGATCAGCCGCGCCGCCAACAACGAGGTGCAGAGTTCGCTGGCCGAGCGCGACGAGGAGATCGCCGGGCTGCGGGCCGACGTGGCGTTCTATGAGCGCTTGGTCGGCGCGACCAGCCAGCGCAAGGGCCTGAGCGTGCATTCGGTGGAGTTCTCCGCCGAGGCCGGCGGCACCTGGCGCTACAACGTGGTGCTGACCCAGAACCTCAACCGCGGCGCGATCAGCCAGGGGCAACTGCGGCTGACCGTGGAAGGCGTGCGCGGCGGCAAACTGACCAGCGTCGGCTGGGACGAACTGCACCAGAAGACCGGTGTGCCCGGGCAGGACTACTCGTTCCGCTACTTCCAGCAATTGGACGGCAGCGTGATCCTGCCCAAGGGCTTCACCCCGCAACGGGTGCGGGTGGCATTGAGCGGCGGCGGGGCGCCGGTCAGCCAGACCTTCGATTGGACATTGGCCGGTAACGGCAAAGGGGAATAATCAGCCTATGTTTGGGAACAAGAACAGCCGCAACAGCGGCCAGACCGTGGTCGATACGCTGATCGGCGCGCAGGTGGTGATCCGCGGCGACCTGGTGTTCAGCGGCGGCCTCTACGTGGAAGGGCGCATCCTCGGCAAGGTCGTCGCCGAAGACGGCGCGCCGGCCACGTTGACCCTGTCCGAGCACGGCAGCATCGAGGGCGAGGTGCGCGCACCGGTGGTGATCATCAACGGCCAGCTGATCGGCGACGTGCATGCCGCCGAGCGCGTGGAACTGGCGTCCAAGGCGCGGGTGCAGGGCAACGTGCACTACCAGGTGGTGGAGATGAACGCCGGCGCGCAGCTAACCGGGCGCCTGATCCACGCCGGCAGCCTGGCCGCGCTGGCGCCGCCGGAAGCGCACCGCGAGGCGGCCGGCGACGCCGAGCCGCCGCTCGCGCTCACCGCCGAGGCTTGATTCGGTCGTCCGCCGTCCCCATTCTCCTGCCATGAGCACTCTCGTCTCCCTGCCCGGCGCCGCGCCCACGCCCGATTACCAGTCCCTGGACCGGCCGTTGAACTTCACCGCGGCCGCCGCGGCCAAGGTGCGCGAGCTGATCCGCGAGGAAGGCAACGACGCGCTGGCGTTGCGCGTCTACATCCAGGGCGGCGGCTGTTCCGGCTTCCAGTACGGCTTCGAGTTCGACGAGAACCGCGCCGAGGACGACCTGGCGGTGCAGACCGACCAGGTCACCCTGCTGGTCGACCCGCTCAGCCTGCAATACCTGATGGGCGCGGAAGTGGATTACAGCGAAGGCCTGCACGGAGCGCAGTTCGTGATCCGCAATCCCAACGCCAAGACCACCTGCGGGTGCGGCAGCAGCTTCAGCGTGTAGACACGCTGCGGCTTGCGGGACGCACGGTTTGCCTGCACCCTGCGGCGCATGTCCGATCCGACGCCTGCCTCTTTCGCCTTCGCCGGTCCTGCGATCGACCGTGCCGATGCCGTACGCAACGACCCGGCCGCGCTGCGCCAGGCCTGGGAACAGGCCAGGGTGCTGGTGCTGGAAGCCGATGGCCAGGCGCATGCCGATGCCGACGGACGCCCGCTGATCGCCAGCGCCGCCGCCCTGGGCGCGCTGGCAGAGCAGGCCATCTTCCTTGGCCTGGACCAGGATCAGGCCTGGTTCGCGCTGGCCGCCGACGCGCTGCCGCAGGCGCTGGCGCCGCCGCAGCGCATCGACCTGCGCCGCGCCGCGGCCGAGTGGCCGGCGCCGGAGGCGGGCCTGTTCGCCTATGCCCGTGCGATGCTGCACTGGCAATCGCGCACCCGTTTCTGCGGCGTGTGCGGCGGCATCATCGCGTTGCAGCGCGGCGGCTTCCTCGGCGTCTGCACGCAGTGCGCCAGCGAACACTATCCGCGGGTGGATCCGGCGGTGATCGTCGCGGTCAGCGATGGCCGGCGCCTGCTGCTGGGGCGCCAGGCGAGCTGGCCGGCGCGGCGCTACTCGGTGATCGCCGGCTTCGTCGAGCCCGGCGAATCGCTGGAACAGACGGTGGCGCGCGAAGTGGCCGAAGAGACCCAGGTGCGGGTGCGGCCGGGCAGCTGCCGTTACTACGGCGCGCAGCCGTGGCCGTTTCCCGGCGCGCTGATGCTGGGCTTCAGTGCGCAGGCGGAGGCGGACACGCCGCAGGTCGACGGCGAACTGGAAGACGCGCGCTGGTTCGAGCGCGAGGAGGTCGGCGCCGCGCTGGCGCGCCTGGCGGCGCAGGGCGACAGTGCCGACGATGGGCACGGCCTGCGTCTGCCGCCACGCATCTCCATCGCCCGCGCGCTGATCGAGGATTGGTACCGGCACGGCGCGCCGGCCTGACCGCGCCGGCACGTTCCGCGCACCCGCTTCAGAACGGTCCCGGAGGACCTGCATGTTCACGACCCTCGTCGCTGTGATCGTCGCCCTGGTGCTGGGCCATGTCGCGCCCGGCATGGTGGCCTCGTTGCGCCGCTTCGACGCCTTCGGCGACTGGCTGAGCTGGCTTGACACGCATGCCGGCGAGGGCAGCGCCTGGCGCGGCCGCTACGGCATCGCGCTGGCGCTGCTGCCGCCGCTGCTGCTGGTCGGCCTGCTGCAGTGGCTGCTGGCGGCGCCGCACCTGGGCCTGCTGACCCTGCTGTTCGGGATCGTGGTGCTGGCCTTCAGCTGGGGCCCGCGCGACCTGGACACCGACGTCGAGGCGATCATCGACGCCGATGACGCCAGCGCGCGGCGCCTGGCGGTGGCGCACCTGCAGGCCGATGGCGGGCCGCTGCGTGAGGATCCGGCCGGGCTGGTCGAGGCGGTGGCGGTCAGCGCGCTGCGCCGCTGGTTCGCGGTGCTGTTCTGGTTCCTGTTGCTGGGGCCGTTCGGCGCGCTGGGTTATCGGCTGCTGGCGCTGGCCGCGGTCGGCCCCTATGCCGCGCGGCTGCCGCCGGCGACCGCCGCCGGCGCGCGCGCGTTGCTGGCGGCGCTGGAATGGCCGGTGGCGCACCTGATGACCTTCTCGCTGGCCCTGGTCGGCAATTTCGAAGCGGTGTTCGGCGCCTGGCGCGCCGCCGGCGGCAAGCGGTGGCAACTGGACACCGGCTTTCTCGGGCCGGTGGCCTGCGCCAGCGTGCGTGGCGAACTCGATGCCGAGGCGCACGACTACAGCGACGCGGGTATGGTTGTGCCGGCGCTGCGGCGCCTGCCCGAACTGCGCGATGCGATGAGCCAGGTGTGGCGGGTGCTGCTGCTGTGGCTGGTGCTGCTGGCGCTGCTGGTGATCGCCGGCTGGGTCAGCTGAGCCAGGCGCCGAGATCGCCTATGCGCAGGTGCTTGCTCGCGCCCGGTGCGAATCGCAAGGTGTTGCGTCCGGCTAGTGCGGCGCCAGCAGGGTGAACGGGAACCACGGCAGGTTGCGCGCGATCCAGTAGCCCGGCAGCGCGACCAGCCAGAAATTCGGCCGCGAGACCACGCTCACGACTGGCGCAAACCAGGCCGCGCGCCAGCCGGCCTTCCAGGCGATCAGGCCCGGCAACAGGGCCAGGCCCAGCATCGCGCCGGGATTCATCGCGAACGCGCCGACCGGGTCCAGGTGCACCAGCGCATGCAGGGCGCGGGTCATGCCGCAGCCCGGGCAGTAATAGCCTGTGAGCGCATGGAACATGCACGGTGCGAACGGGTTGTTCGCGGCATTGGGATCGAAGCGGTACAGCAGCGTGGCGCCGCCGGCCGCGAATGCGGCGGCGGCGCCCAGGCACGCCCGTTGTTGCCAGGCGCGCATGCCGATCAGCTCGCGTGCTGCATCTGCTGCATGAACTCCATGTAGCCCTGCATGCCGCCGGTAGAGAGTTTGTAGGTGGTGAAGAGTATGCCGATGATGGCCAGCGCGGTGGTCACCCAGCACCAGATCTTGGCGGTGTTGGAGGCGCGACGCGCGCCCTACAGGTCGCCCTGGTTGAGCAGGCCGTTGACCTTGCTGGAGAACACGATGGCGACGATGCCGGTGATCAACGACGGGCAGCAAAAGCAGAAGCCAAGCACCGTCGAGATGATCGCCCAGGCCAGATGGTTGGGGACCGGGCCGGGAGCGGGCGGCGGCGGCGTGACAGGGCTGACGGTGCTCATGTGGATCTCCTTGAGGGGTGGCGCACGGCAGTCGGTGAGTCTAGACGAGTCGCTGCGGTGCGGAGGTGGCGGGCCGTCAGTGCGGCGCGAGCAGCGTGAAGGGATACCAGGGCAGATTGCGCAGCAGCGCATAGCCGAGCAGCACCCATAGCCATAATCGCGGGTCGGCGAGGATCTTCAGCAGCGGCGCGAGCGGGCGCAGGCGCAGGCCGGCGGCGTTGAGCGCCATGATCGCCAGCAGCGGCAGTGCCACCACCAGCAGGGGATTGCTGGTCCAGGCATGGGCCAGGTCCAGATGCACCAGCGCGTGCAGGCAGCGGGTGCTGCCGCAGCCGGGGCAATACAGGCCGGTGAGGGCGCGGAACGGGCAGCCCGGCAGCGGATTGCCGGGGACATTGGGATCGACCCGTCGCAGCACCACGGTGGCGACCGCTGCGGCGCCGCTCAGTGCGGCCAGCGGCAGCCAGCGGGGCAGGGACTGCAGGCGCTGAAGGGACATGGCAGGCGGACGATCGCGTGGTCGGCCGCCGTCGCAGGCGACGGCGGCCGCGGTGCTCAGGACATGGACGACTGCTGCATCATGCCCAGGCCGCCCAGGGCGAAGAGGAAGATCATGTACAGCACGATCAGCACCACCGAGGTGATCGCCGAGTAGATCGCCCACTTCTTGGCCTTTTCCGACGAATCGCGCGCACCGGCCACATCGCCCGCGGCGAGCTTGGTGTTGACCTGCGAGGCGTAGACGATGGACACGATGCCCAGCGGCAGACAGCAGAACAGCGTGGTCAGGATCGCCCAGACGAGGTTGTTGGACACTTGCGGTGCGGTGGTATTCATCCGTGTTACTCCGGTGGTTGGGTGGTGGAACGGGAAACGGTGGGGGTCAGTTGCCGGCCAGGCTGCCGATCGCCTCCAGCAGGATGGCCACGAAGATCCACACGACGACCAGGATCGGCGACGCGAGTGCCCACCAGCCGGCCTTGCGTGCGGCGGCGCGCGCGCCCTCGATGTCGCCGGCAGCGCGACGGCCATCCACCTGCGCGGCGTAGACGATGGACACGATGCCCAGCGGCAGGCAGCAGAACAGCGTGGACAGGATCGCCCAGACCATGTTGTTGGGCACGTAGACGCCCGCGTTGGGCGCTGCTGGTGGTTCGGGCTGGTTCACTGTCCGCTCGGTCCTTCGCACTGGACGCCACGGCCTGTGGCGTCTCCCCTGCGGTTAATTTACCCGAAGCGCGTGCCCAGGGCACCTGCGCCGCACTCAGGCGGCATCGCCACGCAGCCTTCTCACCTGCGCCTCCAGCGTCTCGGCGGTGGCCTGGGCCCCGGCCATCGGCGCATCGGCGATCACCTCGATGTGGGCGCGGAAGCGCCGCGGCACGCGCATGCGCCGCAGCCGCGAATCGCGCTTGCTCCACATGCTGGTCCACATGTTGCGCAGCGCCATCGGCACCACCGGCACCGCGCGCCGGGCCAGGATCTTCTCCACGCCGGACTTGAACGCGGCGATCTCGCCGTCCTTGGTCAGCGCGCCTTCGGGGAAGATGCACACCAGCTCGCCCTCGGCCAGCGCGGCGTCGATGGCGTCGAACGCGCGCTGCATCAGCTCGGGATCCTCGCGCGCCCCGGCGATCGGAATCGCCTTGGCGGTGCGGAAGATCCAGCGCATCACCGGAATGTTGAAGATGCGGTAGTACATGACGAAGCGCACCGGTCGCGGGATCGCCGCGGCCAGCACCAGCGCGTCCATGTAGCTGACGTGGTTGCACACGATCAGCGCCGCGCCCTCCTCGGGCACATGCCGCTCGATGCCGTGCAGGCGCAGCCGGTACAGGGTGCGCACCATCACCCAGCTGAGGAAGCGCATCAGGAATTCGGGGACGATGCTGAAGATCCAGATCGCCACCACCGCGTTGGCGATGGCCAGCGCCAGGAACACCTGCGGGATGCTCAGCCCGGGCAGCGGGATGCGCATGCCGAACAGGTGCAGTTCCTGCATCTGCAGGACGATGCCGATCATCGCCGCCAGCACGATGAACAGCGAGTTCTGGATGTTGAGCCCGGCGATGACGCGCGACAGTTCCGCCTTCGGCGTACGGCTCTGGATCAGCGCGAACAGCGGCACCACGAACAGGCCGGTGCACAGGCCGATGCCGACCAGGTCGAGCATGATCCGCCAGCTGCCGGCCTGGTGGACGAACTGGCCGATGCCCAGGCCGGTCTGCAGCGCGGCGCCGGGCCGGGCGAAGTACAGGTCGAGCATGAAGGCGCTGATGCCGAACGCGCCCAGCGGCACCAGGCCGATTTCCACGGTGCGCCCGGACAGCTTCTCGCACAGCAGCGAGCCGGTGCCGGTGCCGATCGAGAACAGCGCCAGGGCGAAGATGTACAGGTCCTGCGCGCCGCCCAGGTTGAGTTCGGCGTAGGTCGGCAATTGCGCGGTGAGCACGGTGCCGACGAACCAGAACCAGGACACGCCGAGCACGGCGTTGCGCACCGCCAGCTGGCGCCGGGTCAGGCGCATGATCGCCAGCGATTCCGGCAGCGGGTTCCAGTTGATCTTCAGCTCGGGGGCGCCGGCGTCGACCTTGGGGATGCAGCGCGCCATCAGGTTGCCGGTGACCGCCAGCGCGACCACCGCGGTGGCCGCGGCCACCGGCCCGTGGCTGCCGGCGATCTGGAAGATCAGCCCACCCAGGATCATGCCGCACAGGATCGAGATCGAGGTGCCCATCTCGACCAGGCCGTTGCCGCCGGTCAGTTCCTCCGGCTTGAGCACCGAGGGCAGGATCGAGTACTTCACCGGGCCGAACAGGGTCGACTGCAGGCCGGTGCAGAACAGCGCCACCAGCAGCACCACCATGTTCTCGGTCAGGAAGCCGACCGCGGCCAGCGACATGATGCCGATCTCCATCGTGGTGGTGATGACCACCAGCCGCGACTTCTCCAGCTTTTCGGCGATCTGCCCGGCCAGCGAGGAGAACAGGAAGTACGGCAGGATGAACAGTGCCGGCGCCAGGTTGGTGTACAGCGTGCGCTGCTCCGGGGTCACGCCCAGATAGAACAGCAGGCCGATGATCGCCTGCCGGTACACGTTGTCGTTGAACGCGCCCAGCGACTGGACCACGAAGAACGGCAGAAAGCGGCGTTGCCGCAACAGGGCGAACTGGCTGTGGGCGGACATGCAGGCTCCTTTGCGAACGCGCGCAGCCTAGCAGGTTCGCCGCGCGCGCAGGCGCGGCGCGCGGCGGCCGGTGCTGGCGCTGTCGGCGGCGGCCTGCAGGGCGTCGCGCTGGGCGCGCAGCAGGGCGATGAAGGCGCGTGCGGCCGGGGTCGGATCCGGCCGCCACACGGCATAGGTGAGGAAGCGGAAGCGCTCGCGCAATGCCACCGTCGCCACACCGTGCATGCCGGTGGCCATGGTCTGCGGCACCACCGCCAGGCCCAGGTCCTCGGCCACCAGTTGCCGCTGCAGGTCGGCATGGGTGACCTCGTACTGCAGGCGCTGGCGCAGGCCGGCGGCGGCGAAGGCGCGGTCGATGATGCCGCGCACGCCGGCGCCGGGGATCAGCCCGGCCATCGGCGCGTCTTCCAGGTCGCGCAGGGAGACCTGGCGGCGCGTGGCGAAGCGGTTGCCAGGTGCGGCGATCAGCGCCAGCGGTTCCTCGTGCAGCAGCAGGTGTTGCGGCGGCAGCGCCACGTGCGGGCCGACCCCGACCAGGGCCACGTCGAGCCGGCCTTCGCCCAGTTCCAGCAGCAGCGCATCGCTCATGCCGGTGCGCAGGTGCACGTCCACCGCGCTGTGCGCCTCGCGGAAGCGGCGCAGCACCGCCGGCACCTGCACCGCGTTCAACGAGGAGATCTGTCCGATCTGCAGGCGGCCGCGCACCGTGCCCAGGGTCTGCGCCATTTCCTCGTGCAGGCGTTCGGCGGCGCGTAGGGTGGCGCGCGCGTTGTGCAGGAACACCGCGCCGGCGGCGGTGGCGCGCACGTGGCGCGCCCCGCGCTCGAACAGCCGCGCGCCCAGCGCCTGCTCGATCTTGGCGATCTGGTGGCTCAGCGCCGACTGCACGGTGTGGCAGCGGCGCGCGG
>NZ_AQOK01000183.1:0-2501 GCF_000364645.1 Xanthomonas sp. SHU 308
CCGCGGTGAAGCTGCCTTCCTCGGCGACGGCGACGGCGAATTCGAGCTGGCGCAGGGTCAGCATGGCGCTGCCTGGCGCGCACGGTGGCGAGGCCGCAGCCGATCCGCGCCGGGGCTGCATGCGCCATGCGCCGTCTGTCGCAGTGCCCGCCTCATGCTGTGCGCCCAAGCCGCTTGCGCCATTGCTGACGCAGCCACAGGCGGATGTTGTAGCGGCGCTTGCGGCTCATGAACGGGTAGCGCAGGGTGATGCCGAGCAGGCCGCGCAGCGTGTCCAGCCGCGGCGCATGCGCGGGCAGGGCGTCGCAGCGCACCGAGATGCGGTCGCAGCCGGCGTCGTGGGTGCGGTGGATGACGTCGGCACGCATGATCAGCAGGTCGCCGACCGCGAGGTGCGGCACCACCTTGTGCGCTTCCAGGTCGAAGCCGATCTTCCAGCCGGGGCTGGCGTCGTACAGATCCTCGATCGCATACCAGTCGCCGATGGCGAGGGCCTCGCCCGGAAAGCGCAGCCGGAACCAGTCCAGCGTGTCGGCCTCCACGCAGCGGAAGCGCAGCGCGCCGCGGCCCTGGATGCGCTGGTGCAACTGCGGATCCAGCCGCACGACCACGTCGTCGGCGACGATGGCCACGTTGGCCAGGCCGGCATCGGGCTTGCGCACCGGCATGTAGCAGATCAGGTAGTTGCGGTGGTCGCCATGCAGGAAATAGCTGAAGTGGTCCAGGTGCCAGTTGAGCGCGCCGCCCGGCGCGGTCTTCGGATCGCGGTGCTGGTCGAACGGCAGACGCAGGCTCGGCGCGGCATGGCTTTCGCGGATGCGGATGGCGCAGTAGCCGAAGCGGTCGACGGCGATCGCCAGGCCCATGGCCGCGGCCACCGCCGGCACGGTGGCGGCGATGCGGGCCTGGATGCGCTGCATGTCCGCCGCCGGCAGGTCGCCGATCACGCCGTCGTGGAACTTCTCGGCGCCTTCCAGGAAGCGCAGCAGGCTGTCGGGAATGTCGCCGTCGCCCAGGAAGCCGCGGACCACCGCATACCCGTGCTGCTGCAGCGCCTCGGCGATGTCGGTGCTGGGCATGGTGCGGGTTCCTTCGGCGCGGGGGCGGTGGTGGGGCGGCGCTCCAGTTCGGACGCCGTCTGCGTTCGAAGCGGCGGCCCCGGCGAACCGGCCGGCCTGTCGGCGCGGGAATCACACTATCTCGAAAACAGATGGCAGTGGTGAAAAAAATGCGTTTGAACGATCGCTGCTACCGCCACAGACTGCGCCCCTCCCCACGATCCGGTGTCCGTCCATGGAAACGACTTCGCATCCGCCGATGCGCCGCGGCTTGGTGCTGCTGATGGCCACCGCCACCGGCCTGGCGGTGGCCAGCAACTACTACGCGCAGCCGCTGCTGGAGGTGCTGGCGCAGACCTTCGCCATCGACGTGCGCCGCGCCGGTGCGGTGGTCACCACCGCGCAGCTGGCCTATGCGGCGGGCCTGCTGTTCCTGGTACCGCTGGGCGACCGCTTCGAGCGCCGCAGCCTGATCGTCGGCCTGTACGCGCTCAGCGCGGTCGGCCTGCTGGTCAGCGCGATGGCGCACAGCTTCGCGCTGCTGCTGCTCGGCACCTTGATCACCGGCCTGAGTTCGGTGGCGGCGCAGATCCTGGTGCCGTTCGCCGCGACCCTGGCCGCGCCGCACGAGCGCGGCCGGGTCATCGGCACGGTGATGAGCGGCCTGCTGCTGGGCATCCTGCTGGCGCGCACGGTGTCCGGCCTGCTGGCCGGGATCGGCGGCTGGCACACCGTGTACTGGGTCGCGGCGGCGCTGATCCTGGTGGCCTCGGGGCTGCTGTGGCGCGGCCTGCCGCGGCACCCGGGCAACCCGCACCTGTCCTATCCGCACCTGATCGGTTCGGTGCTGGCGCTGCTGCGCGACGAGCCGGTGCTGCGCGCGCGCTCGGTGCTGGGCGGATTGCTGTTCGCCGGCTTCAGCATGTTCTGGACCACCCTGGCGTTCCTGCTGTCCGGCCCGGATTACCGTTACGGCACCGCGACCATCGGCCTGTTCGGGCTGATCGGCGCGGCCGGCGCGTTCGCCGCCAACCTGTCCGGCAAGCTGTCCGACCGCGGCGCCGGCCATCTGGTCGGCTGGGGCGGCCTGGTCATGCTGCTGCTGTCGTGGTTGCTGTTGCTCGGCGCGCCGCACTCGCTGTGGCTGCTGATCGCCGGGGTGGTGCTGCTGGACGTGGCGGTGCAGGGCGTGCACATCGGCAACCAGAGCGTGATCTACCAACTGGATCCGGCCGCGCGCAACCGCATCACCTCGGCCTACGTCACCTGCTATTTCATCGGCGGTGCGATCGGGTCCAGCCTCGGCACCGCGGCCTATGCCTACGCCGGTTGGCGCGGGGTGGCGCTCGGCGGTGCGGCGCTGGCGGTGGTGGCGCTGCTGTGGATGGGCCTCAGCGTGCGGCCGGGGCGGCAAGCGCCGACGCCGGCGCCGGCGGTACCGTC
>NZ_AQOK01000184.1:0-1834 GCF_000364645.1 Xanthomonas sp. SHU 308
TGGCGCGCCGGCGGCGGCACCATCGGCGGTCTCCAGCAGCGCGATCACCGCGCCCTCGGAGAGGGTGTCGCCGAGCTTGACCCTCAGTTCCTTGATCACGCCGGCAGCCGCGGACGGCACTTCCAGCGTGGCCTTGTCCGACTCCAGCGTCACCAGGCCCTGGTCCTTCTTCACCGTGTCGCCGACGGCGACCAGCACCTCGATGACCGGAACGTCGCTGTAGTCGCCGATATCCGGGACCTTGACCTCAATGACCGCCATGCAGCTTCTCCTGTGGCCCCTCGCCGCGGCGGTGGGCGTTTGCAGTTCGTCGGCGCGACCGCGCAAACAGGCGGCGCGCGCAGGTGGGGGAAAACCGGCGCCGCGACGGACGCGGCGCCGTGACGACAGGGCTTACAGCAGCACGCGGCGCATGTCCGCCAGCACCTGGCTCAGGTAGGTGGTGAAGCGCGCGGCAGCGGCGCCGTCGATGACCCGGTGGTCGTAGCTCAGCGACAGCGGCAGCAGCAGCTTGGGCGCGAATTCCTTGCCGTTCCAGACCGGCTGGATCGACGACTTGGACACGCCCAGGATCGCCACTTCCGGCGCATTGACGATCGGGGTGAAGGCGGTGCCGCCGATGCCGCCGAGCGAGCTGATCGAGAAGCAGCCGCCGCTCATGTCGGCCGGGCCCAGCTTGCCGTCGCGCGCCTTCTTGGCCAGCTCGCCGCTCTCGCGCGCCAGCTCGACCACGCCCTTCTTGTCCACGTCGCGGATCACCGGCACCACCAGCCCGTTCGGGGTGTCGGCGGCGAAGCCGATGTGGAAATACTTCTTCAGGGTCAGGTTCTCGCCGCTGGCATCGAGCGAGGCGTTGAACTCGGGGAACTGCTTCAGCGCCGCGGCGCTGGCCTTGAGCAGGAAGGCGAGCATGGTCAGCTTGATGCCGGCCTTCTCGTTCTCCTTGTTCAACGCCACACGCAGGGCTTCCAGGTCGGTGATGTCGGCCTGCTCGAACTGGGTGACGTGCGGGATCATCGCCCAGTTGCGCGCCAGGTTGGCTCCGGAAATCTTCTTGATCCGCGACAGCGGCTTGACCTCGACCTCGCCGAACTTGGCGAAGTCCACCTTCGGCCACGGCAGCAGGTTCAGGCCATTGCCGCCCGCGGCGGGCGCGGCACCGGCGGCGGCCGGCGCGGCGCCGGACAGCGCCGCCTTGACGTAGCGCTGCACGTCGTCCTTGGTGATGCGGCCACCCTGCTCCGAGCCGCTGACCTGGAACAGGTCCACGCCGAGCTCGCGGGCGAACACGCGCACCGCCGGGCTCGCATAGGGCACCTTCTGCGGCAGCACGCTGTCGGCGTCGAACGCCACCGGCGGGCTGCTCTGGGTGGCGGACGGCGCGGCGGCCTTGGCCGGCGCCGTGGCCTGGACCTGGGCGATCTCGCGCTGGGCCAGCTTGTCCGGCGCGGACGAGGCCGGCACCGGCTCCACGCCGCCGCCGGTCTCGGCGCTGGGCTGCACCGCGGACGCGGCCGGCGCGTCGGCATCGCTGCCGGCTACTTCGATCAGCGCCACCAGCTTGCCCTCGGACAGGCTGTCGCCGACCTTGACCTTGAGTTCCTTGACCACGCCGGCCACCGACGAGGGCACTTCCATCGTCGCCTTGTCCGACTCCAGGGTGACCAGGCCCTGGTCCTTCTTGACCGTGTCGCCGACCGCGACCAGCACCTCGATCACCGGCACGTCGCTGTAGTCGCCGATGTCCGGCACCCGCGCCTCGACCACGCCGGCGGGCGCGGCCGCAGCCGGCTTGACCGCGTTCTGCGCGGGCGCGGCGGCCTGCTGGGCCGGC
>NZ_AQOK01000185.1:0-266 GCF_000364645.1 Xanthomonas sp. SHU 308
CGTCGATGCGCAGGTCGCGTCCGGCATACAGGGTACCGGCGTTGTCCAGCGCGCCCGGCGTGGCCAGCGCGACGTCGCCGCCGGCCGAGACCACCGCACCGGCCGCATTGCCGATCGCCGCCGCGCCCAGGTCCAGGCGCCCGCCGGCACTGAGCTGGCCGAGCGTGTCCAGGCGTCCACCGGCCTGCACACTCGCGTCCTGCCAGGACTGCGCGAGGCCGGACAGGCGCATGTCGGCGTCGCTGCGCAGACGCAGGCCCGCGCCA
>NZ_AQOK01000186.1:0-253 GCF_000364645.1 Xanthomonas sp. SHU 308
CGGCCGCATCGATCCGCGCCGCCTGCACCGCCAGGCTGCCGGCGCTCTGCACGGTGCCGCCCTGCTGCAGCCAGGCCGCGCCGGCCTGCAACTGCGCCGCGCCACCGGCGTAGGCGCTGCCGCTGCTGCGCAACTCGCCGCTGGCGCTCAGCGCCAGATCGCCGCCGCTGTAGAGACTGCCGCCGGCGTCCAGCTCCGAGCCGAACAAGCTGATGGCGCCGGCGCTGCTGCGCCCGCTGTGCGCCAGCGCGCC
>NZ_AQOK01000187.1:0-12986 GCF_000364645.1 Xanthomonas sp. SHU 308
CCGCGGCATCGAGCAGGCCATGGGCGATGGTGTCGCCGCTCAGCGCCAGTTGCGCGGCGCGCAGGCGCACGCCGGCCTGCTGCGAGCCGAGCACGCCTTGCTGACTCAGCGCGCCGGCCGCGCGCAGGTCGACGTCGTCGCGGGCCACCGCGGTGCCGGCCAGGCTCAGCTGACCGGCGCTGTCGATCTGCAGGCTGCCGCTCTGCGCGGACAGGGTGCCGCGGCTGACCACACCGACACCGGCTTCGGTGGCGATCAGGCGGATGCGGTCGGCGTACATGCCGCCCAGGTACGCCACGTCGATGCCGATCGCCGGCGGTGCACCGTCGCTGCCCGGCAGCACCTCCAGCAGCATGCCGTCGTAGCCGATACGCTGTGCACCGGCGCTGGCCAGCAGATCCTTGGCCCACACCGAACCGCCCACGCTCAACTGCCGCGACAGCAGATCCAGGCGGTCCACGTTGTACGCGTCCAGACCGTTGCTGCCGATGCTCAGCGCACCGCCGGTGATGGAGAAACCGTTCAAGGCGCCGTCGGCGCCGAGCAGCGGCGTGCCGGTGGCCAGGGTGACGCGCGAGGTGTTGAGGAAGCCGCAGCCGTCGCAGACGATGCCGTTGGGATTGGCGATCACCAGCTGCGCCTTGGCCCCGGCGATCTCGGTATAGCCCTGCAGGCGGCTGGTGGTGGAGGTGACTTCGTTGAGGATCAGCGTGGCCGCGCCGCTGTTCTTCAGGTTGTCGTTGCCGGCGATGTAGCCGCCCAGTTCGGTCTTGGAGATCTGCGCGCTGTTGTTGAGGATCAGGCCGTTGCTGCCGACGTCGAAGCGCGAATAGCGGTTGTGCGAGACGCCGCGCGCGTTGGGGGCGACGATGTCGACCACCGGCACGCCGTTGGCGGCGGCCTGCTGGCCGGGCTGGCGCCCGTCCGGATTGGCGACCGGTGCGACCTGCGCGTACAGCGGCAGCGAGGTCCAGGTGACGGTGCAGCACAACAGCGCGGCCAGGCCGCGCTTGAGCGGCTCGAGCAGGCGGTGGCGGCGGTCGTCGGTACGGTCCATGTGCATCGTCGTCTCTCTCGTGCCGCGCACCGCGGCAAAACCCATCGCGTTGCCTGCCGCCGGCCGGCGGCAGGACGTGTCAGAACTGGTAGATCAGGCGCACGCCGTAGGCCGGCTGCGCGCTGTGGAAGTCGCGCGGTGCGTGCAGGTCCCAGCCGGCGAAGCCATCCCAACTGAGCCCGCCGTACGCGCCACGCACGCCGACGAAGCCGCCGACCAGGCTGCGCCCGGCCAGGCCGGCGGCGCTGGGCCCGGCGATGCGGCCGGCATCCACGCCCAGGTACGGGGTGATGCCCAGGCGCTGCACCGGCAGGTTGAGGCTGTTGCGCCAGTACGCGCCGCGCTCGGCGCCAAGGGTGCGTTCGCCGTCGAAGCCGCGCACGCTGTAGCGCCCACCCAGGGTGATGAATTCCGAACCCAGCAGCAGTTGCGGGGAGGTCTGCGCATGCAGGCTGCTGTCCCAGCTCATCGTCACCGGGCCCAGCGCGAACGGCAGGCCGGCGCTGATGTCGAGCGTGGTGACGCCGTAGCGGTAGCCGGGGAAGCCCACTGCCGGGTCGTAGCCGGTCCACTGCCCGTCGAACCACGGGGTACCGCGGCGATGGCCCAGGCGCGTGTCCAGCTGCAGCTTGCCCAGGTAGTGGCGATGGCTGAGGTAGAGCTCGGCGCTGGTGGTGTGGCGGCGCTGGATGCCGATCTCCACGCCGTCCAGGTAACTGCGCGCCGCGCGCTTGGCCACCACCATGCCCAGCGTGGTCTTGCTGGTGCCGGTGCGGTGGATCACCCGCTGCAGATCCAGTTGCGCGCTGTCCGAGCTGCCGCTGGACTGGAAACTCTGGCGGAAACCCTCCACCTGCTGGTGGTAGCGGTACGACGACAGCGACAGGGAGAACGTCCACCAGCCCCACGGCACGCTGTAGGACAGGCTGTTGCCGCGCGTGCCGCGGGCGGCGCCGTCGTCGACGAGGTCGTGGTTGTAGCCGATCGAGAGCAGGTCGTTGATGCCCAGCGGCGCATCCAGGGCGAAGTCGACGCCGCCCTGGTAGCGGCCGGTCGCCTGCACGCCGGAGTCGTCGGCGTTGAGCACCGCGCGCCAGCGCTTGCTGCGCTGCACGGTGATCAGCAGGTCCGACTCGCCGGGCTGCTCGCCCGGGGCGATGTCGATCTTGGCGTCCTGCGACGGCACCCGCTTGAACTGCTCCACGCCCTGCTCGATCGCGCGCAGGTCGAGCACGTCGCCCGGCCGCAGCGGCAGCGCACCGCGCCAGAACACGCGGCTGTCCGCCGACTGCACCCGCACCTGGCGCAGGCGCCCGGGCAGCAGTTCGAAGCGCAGCTCACCGCGGGACAGGTCCTGCGCGGGCACGCCGAGGCGGGTGGTGACGAAGCCGCGCGCGACCAGTTGGTCCAGCGCACGGCGGCGGATCAGGTCGATGCCGGCCGTGCCGATGCAGCGGCCCTCGTAGCGGCGCAGCGACTGCCACAGCCAGGAAAAACGCGCCGCGTCGGGGCCGGCGCCGCTGAGGCGGACGCGCTGGATCGGGAAGCACAGCGCTTCGGTCGGCAAGACGGTGCTGCGCATGTCCGCCGGCGCTTCGGCCTCGCGCGGGCCCACGAACGGCGCCTGCCGGTCCTGCTCCTGCTGGCGCTGGACCTGCTCGGCCTGGCGCAGCTGTTCCTGGCGATCGAGCGTGCTCGGCGGGTCCTGCGCCTGCGCCATGGGCACGCTGGCGAACAGGCACGCAGCCAGCACAATGCGAGAAGCTCCTTTTCTCCGGCGATCCACTGCGACGTCCCCTGTGACGCTTCCCGCGTTTGCCTGCGGTGCAGGCGCGATCGCGTCGCAGCGCACCAGGCGCCGCGTCGCACGGTTTTCCATGCCTGGAAGTGTGGTGGAAACCACAGTGCGGCGGCATCGGGAGGCTCCCGACACGCTGTCGGTAAATCCCCTGCAAAACAGGCGCTTGCGAGAATTTCGTCACCTTCGCAAAGGACGCACGTCACAACTGGCGCGCGATCCACGGCGGCTGCCACACTCTTGGCTCACACCTCGAAGGCCTCGCATGCTGCCGCTCCTCCTCCTGCTGGCCCTGGCCTCGCCCGCTGCGCCCGCTGCCGTGCCCGCCCACAGCGCCGCGACGCCGACACCGACGGACTGCCGCGCGGCATCGGCCGTGCCGTCCGATACCGACGTCTGCGATCCACGCCGCGGCCTGCTGCATCTGGCCTATCGCGCGGGCCGTGTGGTGCTCCAGCTGCCCGGACGCACACCCGCCGTGCTGGAGACCATTCCGCGCGCCTACGCACCGGAGCGGATCGGCGCCGAACGCGCCATCCGCCTGCTGCCGACCCGGTTGCAGCCGTATCTGGCGCGCGACCGCCTGCTGTACCTGTCGGTGCGCCGTTCCTCGCCCGGGGACGGACATGGCTACTGTGGCGCCGGGGCGGAGATGGCGCTGACCGTGGTCGACCTGCACGGGGCGCCTTCGATCCTGGCCCGGGTGCCGGTGTCCAGTTGCCTGGACAACATCGACCTGGACGCGCCCGACCTCGACGACCTGACGCCCTACGCCGTGCGCGACGGCCGCCTGCGCATCCGCTTCAGTGCCTATGCCGGCCACGACGATGCCGACCCCGTCGAGGCGGTGCTCGCCCCGGACCTGCACGGACTGACGTTCGCGCCCTGAGCGCGGCAGCCCGCCTGCGCCACTGCGCGCCGCGCCTGTCATCGCAACCGGCTAAAATCCGCGGTTCATTTGCCCAGGTTTCCACACCCGATGACGCCGATCGCCCGCACCGCACTGGCCTGCGCCGTGCTCGCCCTGTCCGCCTGCAAGCCGCAGGCGCAGGTCGCCGACCCCACCGCCAAGCCGGCCGCCCCTGCAGCTGCCGCCACGCCCGCAGCTGCCACGCCGGGCGCCGCCGACGACAACCTCAACGCAGTGCTGTGGATGCAGCGCTCTGCCGAGTACCAGGCCCTGGCCGAGCAGACCTATCGCGCCGCCGCCGACCGCCTGGATGCGGCGCTGAAGGAGCCGAACTGGGACGCGCTGGTGCCGGAGGAGCGCGGCAACGCCGCCGCCGGATTGAAGCCGGCGGTGGTGATGGACGTGGATGAAACCGTACTGGACAACTCGCCGTACCAGGCGCGGCTGATCCGCAACGGCAAGGAATACGACGAGGTCACCTGGGACCAGTGGGTCGCCGAGAAGAAGGCCAAGCCGATTCCCGGCGTGGTCGATTTCGCCAAGGCCGCCACCGCCAAGGGCATCACCGTGCTGTACGTGACCAACCGCGCGGTGCACCTGACCGACGCGACCCTGGCCAACCTGCGTAGCGCCGGCCTGCCGGTGGCCGACAACAGCGTGCTGCTGGGCCTGGGCACGGTGGTCAAGGACTGCGAGCAGAACGGCTCGGAGAAGAACTGCCGGCGCAAGCTGGTCGGCCAGCAGTACCGCGTGCTGATGCAGTTCGGCGACCAGCTGGGCGATTTCGCGCAGGTCGTGGCCAACACCCCGGAAGGCCGCGCGCAGTTGCTGCAGCAGTACCACGACTGGTTCGGCGAGCGCTGGTGGATGCTGCCCAACCCCAGCTACGGCTCCTGGGAGCCGGCGCTGTTCAACAACGACTTCACCCAGTCGCGTGCCGCCCGCCACCAGGCCAAGGTGCAGGCGCTGGAGCTGGCGCAGTGAGTCGCGCGCCGCTGGCGCTGGCGCCGCACGAGCGCCTGATCTTCGCCCTCGACGTGCCCGGGCGCAGCGAGGCGCTGGAGTGGATCGAGCGGCTCGGAGAGGCGGTGGCGTTCTACAAGATCGGCATGGAACTGCTCGCCTCCGGCGAATATTTCGACGTGCTGGATACGCTGGCCGGGCGCGGCAAGCGGGTGTTCGTGGACCTGAAGTTCTTCGACATCCCGGCCACGGTGGGCGGGGTGATCCGGCGGCTGTCGCAGTGGCCGGTGGACTACTGCACCATCCACGGCTGGCACCCGCCGATGATGCAGGCCGCGGCCGAGGCCAACGGCAGCGACATGCGCCTGCTGGCGGTGACCGTGCTGACCTCGATGGGCCGCGCCGACCTGGCGTCGATGGGCATCGACCGCGCGCCGGAAGACGTGGTGGTGGAGCGCGCGCTGGCCGCGCAGGCGGCCGGCATCGACGGCGTGATCGCCTCCGGCCAGGAAGCGGCGCCGATCCGCCGCGCCACCGGCGCCGGCTTCTCCATCGTCTGCCCCGGCATCCGCCCGGGCGGCCCGGTCGGCGACGACCAGCAGCGCACCGTCCGCGTGGCCCAGGCCTTCGCCGACGGCGCCGATGCGATCGTGGTCGGCCGGCCGATCCGCCAGACGGCCGATCCGCGTGCTGCCGCCGAGGCGATCCAGCGGGAGATCGCGCTGACGTTGGCCGGCGACGCTGTCAGTTGATTTTAAATCAATGACTTAACCAACAACTTCTAAAGCATTGCTTTAGCTCCGGCATGCCGGTAGCATGCCCAGCGTCCGGCTCTGCCGGAGATGTGCCATACCGTTCTCCGGCTTCGGTCGGATTTGAAGAGGCCCGCGCCTGGTGCGCGTGGCCTCTTTTTTTGTGCCCGCGCGGCGCCGGCCGTGCTCACACAGGCCTGGCCGCGCAATAGCGGTCGATGAAGGCCTGGTGCGGCGGCATCGCGTCGGCGCAATGGCCGATGGTCTGCTCGACGCTGGCCATGAAGCGCTCCAGGTCGGCCTGCGGCACCTGGTCCACCAGCGGATGGTAGGCGCGCGGCAGGATGCCCTGCCCCACCATCACCTGCACCCAGCTGATCTCGGCGAACATTTCCTCGCCGTTGCGGTAGAAGCGGCCGCTGTCGCGGAACAGCGCCAGCGTCTCCTGCAGCTCCGGGGTGATCGGCATGCTGCGGCAGTGCCGCCAGAACGCGCTGTCGTCGCGCTCGGTGGCGTGGTAGTGCAACAGCAGGAAGTCGCGGATGCGGTCGAACTCGAAGGCGATGCGCTCGTTGTAGCGCCGCACCAGCACCGGGCTGATGCCCTCGCGCGGGAACAGCTCCAGCAGCTTGGAGATGCCGGACTGGACCAGGTGGATGCTGGTCGATTCCAGCGGCTCCATGAAGCCGCTGGCCAGGCCCAGCGCGATCACGTTGCGGTTCCACACCTGCTTGCGGCGGCCGGTGACGAAACGCAGCGGCCGCGGATCGGCCAGCGCCGGGCCGTCGAGGTTGGCCAGCAGCGTGGCCGCGGCCTCGTCGTCGCTGATGTGCGCACTGCAGTACACGTAGCCGTTGCCGGTGCGGTGCTGCAGCGGGATGCGCCACTGCCAGCCGGCCGCGCGCGCGGTCGCGCGGGTGTACGGCGTGGGCGGGCCGACCTTGGCGCAAGGCACCGCCAGCGCGCGATCGCACGGCAGCCAGTGGCTGAAATCGTGGTAGCCGGTGTGCAGCGCCTGCTCGATCAGCAGACCGCGGAAGCCGGAGCAATCGATGAACAGGTCGCCGGCGATCGCCTCGCCCGATGCAAGCCGCACCGCGCGCACGTCGCCCGATTCCGGATGCAGCTGCACCTCCTCGACGATGCCCTCGCGCCGGGTCACCCCGCGCTGTTCGGCGTAGCGGCGCAGGAAGCCCGCGTACAACGCCGCATCGAAATGGTAGGCGTAGGCGATGTTGGCCAGCGGCGAAGTCGGCGGCACGTCGGTGGCCGAAGTCATGAAGCGGTCGCGCTTGGCGGCGACGGTATTGAGCGTGTAGGCGCCCAGCGGCCTGGCCTTGCCGGCCAGCGCCTGCTTGAACCAGTACTGCTGGAACGGCAGCAGCCCGAGCGGATGCCCGATCTCGGTGCCGAAGCCATGCACGTAGGACGTACCCGGGCGCTGCCAGTCGGCGAATTCGATGCCGAGCTTGAAGCTGCCCTGGGTGTGGCGCACGAACTCGGCCTCGTTGATGCCGAGCAGATTGTTGAAGGCCTTGATGTGCGGCACGGTGGCCTCGCCGACGCCGACGATGCCGATCTGCTCGGACTCGATCAAGGTGATGCGGTAGTCGGGGCCCAGCACACGCGCCAGCGCGGCAGCGGCCATCCAGCCGGCGGTGCCGCCGCCGACGATGACCAGGTTGCGGAGAGGGGCGGCGATCATGCGTGCAGGGTCCTGTACCGGAAAAAGAGGCGACCGCAAACGCGGACGGGGCCACGCGGCCCCGTCCGTTGAAACCCCACGCGCGCCGGTCGGGCACGCGCGTGGGCCATGCGGTGGATCAGAACTTGGCGCCGATCTCGAAGGTCACCGTCCGCGGCACGTACATGATGTCGCCGGTCTTGTTGATGCTGATGTTGGGATCGTACCGGCCGTTGCTGCCGAAGTCGTTGTAGACGTACGTGTTGTAGTTCTTGAAGTTGAAGGCGTTGAGCAGATTCACGCGCGCCGACAGCTTGAAGTCCTTGTACACGGTGAAGTCCTTCGACGCCTGGAAGTCGACCGTACGGTAGCCCCAGATCTTGCCGCCGACCAGGAACTTGCCATTGCCCGGCGGAATCGCAGCGACCTGCTGGCAGGTCGCGCCGTCCGCATCCGTGTGGCCATAGCAGGCGATGGTGTTGATCGGCTCCGGCGTCGCCAGCACCACCTTGGCACCGAAGGTCATGCCCCATGGACCGTCGATCGAACCAGACGCGACGAAGCGGTGGCCCGCGACGGCGTCGGACTTCACGAACGGATAGTCGTGGATGGTGGCCTTGTCGAAGGCGAAGGGCTCGTCGATGTTGCGGTTCTGACGCGCGTTGGTATGCGTGTAGGACAGGGTCAGGCCCCAGCCCGATTCCTTGGTATAGGGCTTCTCCGCCGACAGCAGCACCTGGGTGGTCCGCTGTTCCAACCCATTCATGCCGATGATGGTGTTCTTGTAGCCCGGCACCGGCTGACCCCACGGCGCGCTACCGGTCGCATCGAAGTAGGAACCGTCCGGATAGCGGTTGATCAGCGACATAGCGAAACCGTCGTAGCTCAGGTTGCGCTGCACGGTCACGTCGGTAAGCCAATCGCCGACCTGGTTGCTGATGCCGATGCTGTACTGGTCGCTGTACGGGGTCTTCAGGTGGTTGTTGAACATGAACAACTCGCCGCTGCCGCTGACGCCGGAAATGGCATTGAGGTTATCCATGCCGTTAAGGTACTTCGTATCCCATGGCACGCACACGCGGCCGCTGCGATAGCACTGCCCGGTGGCGGGGTTCTGGAAGAACACCGCGACCGGCGACAGCGCCGCCTTGCTGGTTTCGTATGCCATCTGTTCGAACAGATTGCGGTCGTAGGACCGCCCGGCACCACCATGCAGCACGGCGGACTGGTCACCGAAGAAGTCGTAGGAGAAGCCCAGGCGCGGCTGCCAGGCATCCTTGAAGTTCTTGCGGTTGTGGCCGTTGCTTATGTAGTCGGCGGCATTGACGCCGCTCGGCAGCAGGCGATCGGCCCAGGGATGGCCTGGGTTCGCCGGATCGTCGGCGTACAGCGCCTGCACGAAGGCGGCCGAGGTGACGAAATCGGTATAGGCCGGGTTGTCCTCGTAGTCCCAGCGCATGCCGATGTTCAGCATCAGCTTGTCGTTGACCGCCCAATCGTCTTGCAGGTACACACCATACTGCTTGGCCTTGGTCGTAACCACTGCACTCTGGCCGGGGGTGGCGTACGGCGAGTAGAAGTCCACGCGATAGGGCGTGGAGGCCACACCGTTGGCATCGACCGAGTAGCTGAACTGCGGATTCAAGGAGGCGGCATCCTGCGCCGTCAGCTCGATGTCCTTGAAGTTCACGCCCATCTTGATGGTGTGGTCGCCATGCCACTGGAAGCTGGTGAAGGTCAGGTCGTTCTGCAGCGACCAGCCCTTCTGCTGACGCTTCTGCACGCTGGCGCCGCCCGAAGGGCCAGTGGACAGGAAGTTGTACTCGCCGATGTTGGGATCGGTGTAATCCAGGTAGTTGTAGATGACGCCATTGCCGATCGACATCGGCAGCGGATCGTTACGCCCGTCCTCGCGGCTGACGATCAACTCGTTGTACCAAGCATCGGCGCTATGCGCCCAGCGCAGCGCCACACGCTTGTCCTTGTTGATCTTGTCAAGGCCGTGATCGGTCGCGTTCTGCCCACCGACGTTGTCGGTCTGGGTCTCGTCGCGGACCTGCGCGCTCAGTTCGAAACGGTCGCGATCGGTCGGCTCGAAGTCGATCTTGCCGAAGTACAGGTCTTCGGTGAACGGCAGGTTGGCTGCGCCATACTGGCTGGACAGATTGGACGGCAGGAAGCCCACATAGCGGGCCGCCTTGGCATCCGGATAGATCGTGCGCGGCACGACGTTGTCCTTGCCTTCGTACGCGAAGAAGAAGTGCATGCGGTCCTGCAGGATCGGGCCACCGATCGCGAAGCCGTATTCCTTGGTCTGCGAGTCCACCTTCTTGCCGGTCGCTTCCTCGGCCGGGCTCTTGTCGCGCAGATCCTGGTCGGTGTAGCGGTAGAACACCTCGCCGTGGAACTCGTTGGTACCGGACTTGGTGGCGGCGGTGACCGCCGCGCCGCTCACCTGGCCGAACTCGGCCTTGTAGTTGGAGGTGATGACCTTGTACTCGCCGATCGCCAGCTGCGGGAACGGGTTGCCCTGGCTGTCGTTCTGGCCGGCGATACCGCCCTTGGCCACGTAGCTCTTCTGGCTGACGCCGTCGATGTACAGATTGCCGGCACTGCTGTTGGAGGCGCCACCGCGCAGCGTGGTGTGACCCTGCGAATCGATCTGGAACACCATGCCCGGCACGGTGTCGGCGAACTCCAGGAAGTTGCGGGTGGCCTGCGGCAGCTGCTCGATCTGGTGCAGCGACACCACGTTGCCCACTTCCGAGGTCTTGACGTCCTTCAGCAACGGCGCGCTGACGGTGATGGTGTCCAGGGTCGTGGCGTTGCCGCCGGCAGCCGGGGTGGCGGCGTCCAGATCGACGGTGGACGAGGACGCGACCTGCAGGGTCACCGTCTTGGTAACGCCATTGGCCTCGACCTTGTAGGTGCCCGGCGGCAGGCCGACCACGGTGTAGCTACCGTTGGCGGCGATCGGCGCGCGGCGCACCGAGCCGGTGGCGATGTTGGTGACGGTGACCTCGGTACCGGCCTGGGCGGCGGCAACCTGACCACGCAGCGTGGCGTTGCTGGACTGGGCCATCGCCGGCATGGTGGCGAACAGGCAGGTGGCCAGCGCGCAGCACAGCAGGCTGCGTGCGGGCAGGTTGGAGGCGGAACGCGATTTCTTCATGACTAAAGCCCTCCCAGGGCGGTCAACGGGATCATTGTTGTGTTCTTCTAGGTGGTGCAAAAAACGACATCGGTGCTGCATGCGTCGGTGTCAGTCCATGGCGGTCCCTCGCTGGGCACTGGAAGCACGAACGATCAGTTGCGGAGCGATCGCATTGGCCGCTGCCGCCGACGCCACCGGAGCGGCATGCGGCTCCAGCGCACCGAGCAGCAGTTGCATGGCGCGGGCGCCGAAGCCGGCGATGTCCACGCGCATGGTCGTCAGGGCCGGATGCACGTAGCGTGCCATCGGCACGTCGTCGAAGCCGGCCAGGGCGATGTCCTCGGGCACGCGCAGCCCGGCATGGGTGAAGGCGAACAGGCAGCCCAGCGCCATCATGTCGTTGGCGGCGAACACCACGTCCGGCCGCTGCCCCTGCAGCAGGGCTTCGCCGGCGCGGTACCCGGAGGCCTCGTCGAAGGCGCCGGGCAGCACCAGCGGTGCCACCTGCGGGCAGCGCTCGCGCAGTTCGTCGCGGTAGCCGCGCAGGCGTTCGCGCGCATCGAAGTTGTCGTCCGGCCCGGCGATGAAGGCGATGCGGCGATGGCCCACGTCCAGCAGGTGGCGGGTCATGGCGCGTGCGCCGCCGTAGTTGTCCACGTTGAGCACCTGCGCCTCGCCGATGCGCTCGGCGCAGTTCATCAGCACCGCCGGCAGCGCGCCGGGCAGCATGTCGGCCGGGTCCTCGGCATCGCTGGCCAGGGACGGCGACATGATCAGCAGTCCGTCGACGCGCCCGGGCATGCGCCGTACCGCCAGCCGCTGCTGTTCCGGCTCGCCGTGGTAGCTGGACACCAGCAGGTGCAGGCCGCGCTCGCGCGCCACCGTATCGATGCCGCGGATCAGTTCGGAGAAGAACTCGCCGTGCAGGTCCGGCAGCACCACGCCGATGGTGTGGGTGCGGCGGCTGCTCAGGCTGCGCGCGGCGTGGTGCGGCACGTAGTGCAGGGTGCGCGCGGCTTCCAGCACGCGCGCCCGCACCGACTCGGCCACGTGCTGATGGCCGTTCATGGTGCGCGACACGGTGGCCACCGAGACGTTGGCCAGGCGCGCCACATCCTTGATGGTGATGTTGGCGCGCGCATCCGGCGCCGGGACGGGGGGCGGACTCACCAGCGTGCCTCCAGGGTCCGGAACGGCTTGGACAGGGTCACGCCGCCGGCGTCGTAGTGGTCGATCCGGCGGCCGTCCACGCGCACCTGGGTCGGCCGCGTGCGCGTCGGCCAGACCACGCGCACGGCGGTCCCGGTGCGCAGGCCGCTGTCGAGTTCGACGCGCAGCCGCCCGTCGCGCTGGCGCGCACGCAGGCCGAGCGTGCCGTAGGCGGTGGGCAGGCGCTGCACGGCCAGGCCATCGTCGGCGAGCCAGGCTGGCGGCACGCCGGGCAGCAGCACCAGCGCATCGTCGCCCTCGTGCATGAGCATGCCGAACAGGGCGCGCGCGTACTCGGCGCCGATCCAGGTATGCGGCATGTCGCCCAGGTAGCGCGGGAAGCGCAGCCGCGACTGCACCACCTCGGCCAGCACCTGCCATTCGAACGGGCGGCGGTCGCGCAGCAGGTCCTGCAGCAGTTCGTCGGCCACCTGCGGCTGGTCCAGATGCACGTAGGTCAGCACGTTGCGCATCTCGTACGGGGTGTAGGCCCACAGCGCATTGGGTTGCTTGCGCTGGCGCACGTCTTCCAGATAGCGCGCAAAGGTGGTGCGCAGCGCCGCCTCCGGCAGCAGGTCCTGCTGGCCGGTGGGATCCAGCGCGATCGAGACGCTGGTCGGATCGCCGTCGCCCAGGTCGGCCGCGGCGGGAATGTAGTCCGCGCCCTTCCACGCCATGGTGGCGCGGATGGAAGCGGCCAGCGAGCTGCGCAGCGCCGCGTACTGTTCGCGCGCCCAGGCGGCGGTGGCGGCATCGCCCAGCGAGTCGGCCAGCCAGGCGCCGTCGTGCCAGCCCTTCAGCGCCCAGTAGTCGTCCCAGTAGCTGTGGGTGGGGCTGGAATAGCCTTCGTGGCTGATCGACGGGGCGAGGATGCCGCGGAAGCGTTCCGGCGCCGGCTGCTCGGCCATGTAGCCGGGCACCAGGGTGCGCTCGCGCAGTTCCTGCAGGAACTGCATCGCCAGCTTCACCTTCGGCAGGTAGGCGCGCACGCTTTCCGGGCCGCCGTCCAGCCGCGCGACGTCGGCAACCAGGGTGATGTACTCGCCCTGGCTGTCGTACTCCAGGTCCGAGCCGAAGCCATCGTTGACGCTGCCGTCGTCGTTGAGGATCGGCGAGACCAGCCCGTTCGGGTGCACCGCATGGTCGCTGTACCACTGCAGGTAGTCGCGCGCGACCTGCGCCTGGCCCATCCGCAGCAGGATCGCCGAGGTGGCCATGCCGTCGCGGATGAAGGAGCGGTTGTAGTTGCGCGGCCCCGGCTGCATCGCCGGGCCGGTCTGGTTGATCAGCATGTACGCGGCCTGCGCGCGCAGCATGTCCACCAGACTGGCGTCGGGCAGGCGCAGGCCGACGTTGCCCAGGCGCTGCTGCCAGTCCGCGGAGACCTGCTCGGCCAGCGCGTCGAAGCTGCGGCCCGCGTCGCCGCGGCCGGCGGCGAGCAGCGCGTCGCGGTCCAGCG
>NZ_AQOK01000188.1:0-19882 GCF_000364645.1 Xanthomonas sp. SHU 308
CGGACGCGCCGCCGCCGTCCAGCGCGCGCTAGGCGGCCGCCGCCTCGCGCGCCACCGCGCGCTTCAACAGCATCTCCAGCGCCTTGCCGACCGCGGCGAAGGCGAACGCACCGGTGATGTGGGTGGCCGCGCCCAGCCCGGCGCCGCAGTCCAGGTTCAAGGCCGCATCCGGCCCCAGCACCGGCCGCAGTCCGCAGACGCTGCCATCGGCCTGCGGATAGCGCACGTTCTCCAGCGAGTACACCGCCGGCACGCCGAAATAGCGCTGCGGGTTCTTGGGGAAATTGAACTCGCTGCGCAGCTTCTTGCGGATCAGCGCCAGCATGGCGTCGTGCTCGGTGCGCGACACGTCGCGGATCCGCACCAGGGTCGGATCGGTGCGCCCGCCGGCCGAGCCCACGGTCAGCAGCGGCAGCTTGCGCCGGCGGCACCAGGCGATGGTCTCGACCTTGACCCGAAAGCTGTCGCAGGCATCGATCACCAGGTCGAAGCCGGCATCGAGCAAGTCGGCGATGTTGGTCGGGGTGAGGAAGGCCTCGACCGCCACCGCCTCGATCTGCGGATTGATCGCCACGCAGCGCTCGGCCATCGCCACCGCCTTGTTGCGCCCGTACTGACCGGCCAGTGCCGGCAGTTGCCGGTTGGTGTTGGACACGCAGATGTCGTCGGCGTCGATCAGGGTCAGATGCCCGACGGCCGAGCGCGCCAGCGCCTCGACCACCCACGAGCCGACCCCGCCCATGCCCACCACCGCCACCCGGCACTGCGCCAGCCGCGCGATCGTGCCTTGCCCGTAGAGCCGGTCGATGCCGGCGAAGCGTTCGCGCCATTGTTCGTTCATCCGCGCATTTTAGGGGATTGCCTGGGGAGCCGGGATTGGGGACTGGGGACTGGGGATTCGCGGCGTGGCTTGGCGGCCCGCGCGCGACGCGTCGCCGCAGGCGTACCATCGGCACTCCATCCCGCTGCGCATGCCTGCCATGGCCAAGCCGCCCTCATCCCCGCCCGCCTCCACCTCACGCTATCTGTTCGTGCTGCTGGCCGGCCTGTTGCTCGGCCTGGTGCTGACGGTGATGGCGCTGCGCGCGGTGCAGGCGCGGCAGGATCCATTCCCGCGCAGCCTGATGCAGGTCATGGGCAAGCAACTGGCGCTGCTCGAACGCGACGCCGCGCACCGGCAATGCAGCGGCGCGGGTCCGCAGGCGCGGCTGCGCACGCTGCGCCTGCTCGGCGACGAACTGGGCACGGCGTTTCCCGACCTGGCCGACGACAGCCGCTTCCGCGAGCACGCCGATGCGCTGCGCGCCGGTGTGGACGCGGCGCTGGCACAGCCGCCGGCCGACTGCGCCGCGCTGGCGCAGGCGCGCCAGCAGATCGACGAACGCTGCGACGCCTGCCACCGCGATTTCCGCTGAGCGTTCGCTGAGAGCCGCACCGAGCTTGCTGCAGGGGTTTCGCTGACGGACCGACGCAGGCCTCGCTGCGCTGGCGACGTGGCTTCAGCGCACATGTGCCAGTGCGCGTGTCGATGAATTGCCGCTGACGCGAGCCGGCGCGAGGCTGAACGGCCCCTGCCAGGGTTGGCGTTTCATTCACGCAGGGATGGACAGGATGCGTGCGAACGCGGCGCTGCCGCCGCGCTCCATCACTGTCGAGGAGAGCACCCATGAAGATTCAACTGATGGCCACCGCTGCCGTGGCGACCCTGGCGCTGGCAGGCTGCGCCACGTCCCCGGGCTATGGCGGCGGTTACGGCGGCGGCTACAGCCAGCCGGCGCGCGGCGGTTACACCCAGACCCGTTGCGCCGACTGCGGCATCGTCACCCGCATCGACACCGTACCGTCCGGCCGCACCGCGCCGTCGGCCACGGGCGCGATCCTGGGCGGCATCGTCGGCGCGGTCGCCGGCCATGAGATTTCCGATCACACCGGCGGCAGCAAGGGCAACCAGAACGTGTCGGCGGTGGCCGGCGCGGCGGCTGGCGCACTCGCCGGCAACCAGATCCAGAAGAACGTCACCAGCGATACCTACGACGTGCATGTGCAGATGGACGACGGCCGGGTGATCGTGGTCAACCAACGCGACCTGGCCGGGGTGCGCGAGAACACCTACGTGCGCGTGGTCAACGGGCGCGTCGTGCCGCGCTGATCGGCCTCGGCGACCTGCCCCGAAACGCAAAAAGGCCCGCAGTGCGGGCCTTTTTGCTGCGCGCGACGCGGCGCGCGACAACGCCTCAGAGCGGCTGCACCGCGTCGGCCTGCAGGCCCTTCTGGCCCTGCACCACGGTGAAGCTGACCTTCTGGCCTTCCTTCAGGCTCTTGAAGCCCTGGGTCTGGATCGCCCGGAAGTGCACGAATACGTCCTCGCCGTTTTCGCGGCTGATGAAACCGAAACCCTTGGCATCGTTGAACCACTTCACGGTGCCGTTTTCGCGATTGCCAGTGCCGTTCATGATCGACTTACTCCTTGGAACACGTCTCAGGGGTGGGTACGCCGTGGGGTGCGGCGGCTGGTTGCAAGGAGGAAGCGAGGTATAACGATGTAGCGGATCGGTGGATCTACCGCATCAGGCCACGATTCACGGTGACCTTTGCAAACGCAGCGGCTGCAACTTACCCCGGTCAAAATGAAAATGCAATCAGCAAAAAGACCCCATCTGTCAACCCCCAAACCTCCCCCGCGGTGAGCCACGTGGACCCTGCGTTCATCTATTACATCTGTGCCGGTCTCCTGGTGCTGGTCGGGCTGGCAGGGGTGCTGCTGCCGGCCCTGCCCGGCACGCCGCTGATGTTCGCCGGGATGCTGCTGGCTGCCTGGGCCGACGGCTTCCAGCGGCTGGGCTGGCCGACGCTGACCGTGCTGGGCGTGCTCACCGCGCTGTCGCTGCTGGTCGACCTGCTGGCCACCGCGTTCGGTGCGCAGCGCGTCGGCGCCAGCCGCAAGGCGTTGTGGGGATCGGTGCTGGGCGGGATCGCCGGCATGTTCTTCATGCCGATCGGGCTGTTCGTCGGTCCCTTCGTCGGCGCCCTGGTCGGGGAGTACTGGCACGGCCGCGAACTGCGCCAGGCGACCCGCGTCGGCGTCGGCACCTGGCTGGGCATCGTCCTGGGCACCGCCGCCAAGCTCGGCCTGGCGCTGGCGATGCTCGCGGTGTTCGCGGTGGCTTGGCTGCTCTGACGCAGCACGCCTGAAGCCGGCGTCGCGGCGGCAGCATGAACGTGTGATGACCCTGTTGTCGTCACTTCCTGTATTTTCCCTGCCGGCCATTCACCCCGGCAGCGCACCACCCGCCCGCGCCGCCCGTTGCAGCGAGAACCGCATGTCCCATCGTCAGGTCCGTCCCCTGTTGCTGCTGTCGATCGCGGCCGTGCCGCTTGCGCACGCGCAGGAAGTCCTGCCCACCCCCGCCTCGCCGGAAGCCTGCGTGGCGATTTCCAGCGACGCCGCCCGCCTGGCCTGCTACGACCAGGCGTTGTCGCGCCGCACCGCCGATCCGCAGGCCGCCGATGCCGCGGCAAAGGCTGCCAGCGAACGCCAGAAGCAACAGCTGGACGCCAGCGTGCCGGAAGACGCCGGCGTCGCCGAGCGCACCCGCCAGCGCGCCGCCGCGATCTTCAAGCAGGACCGCTACGACAGCACCATCGCCAATGCCGGCAAGGGCTCGCTGCTGGACAGCCGCTGGGAACTGGCCAAGGACTCCAAGCTGGGCACCTTCCAGCTGCGCGCCTACAAGCCGGTGTACCTGCTGCCGGCGTTCTGGACCAGCAAGAAGAACGAGCTGCCGTCCTCGCCGAACCCGGTCAACACGGTGACCACCGCCGAGCCGCTGGACAGCGTGGAGGCGAAGTTCCAGCTGAGCTTCAAGACCAAGATCGTGGAGAACATCTTCGGCGACAACGGCGACCTGTGGGGCGCGTATACCCAGAGCTCGCGCTGGCAGGTCTACAACGCGGAGCAGTCGCGGCCGTTCCGCGAAACCAACTACGAGCCGGAACTGATGCTGGTGTTCCGGAACAACTACAGCCTGTTCGGCTGGAAGGGCCGGATGACCGGCATCCAGCTGACCCACCAGTCCAACGGCCGCAGCGATCCGCTGTCGCGCAGCTGGAACCGGGCGATGCTCAACATCGGCCTGGACCGCGACAACTGGGCGCTGGTGCTGCGCCCCTGGTACCGCATCCCGGAGAGCCGCAAGCAGGACAACAATCCGGACATCGAGGACTACATGGGCCGCGGCGACGCGACCCTGATCTACAACCGCAACGGCCACGAGGTGGCGCTGATGGCACGGCATTCGCTGCGCGGCGGCGACCGCTCGCACGGCGCGGTGCAGCTGGACTGGGGCTTCCCGATCAGCAACCTGCTGCGCGGCCATGTGCAGGTGTTCGACGGCTATGGCGAGAGCATGATCGACTACAACCACCGCGCCACCTACGTCGGCGTCGGCATCTCGCTGCTGGAATGGTTCTGATCGGCCACGGCTGACCGGCGCACGCGACGCCCGCCTGGGCGTCGCGTGCGCCGGTCGCTCAGAACCGGTAGTTGCCCTTCAACCAGAGATTGCGGCCCGGTTCGGCGATACGCACCGGGTCGGCCGGGAAGCCGAAATCGGCGCTGCCGGCCAGGTTGAGATGTTCGCTGTAGCGGCGGTCGAACACGTTGTCGATGCCGGCGCTCAGCCGCAGCCCCTCACTGACCCGGTAGCCGCCGCTCAGCCCCAGCGTGGCGAAACCGGCGCTGCGGCCGAGGTCGCGGCCAACCACGTTGCCTTGGTCCAACGCCACCCGCCCCTGCCGCGCCACCGCGCGCAGCAACGCCCCGGCCGACCAGCGCTGCCCTTCCCACTCCAGTCGCAGCCGCGATTCCAGCGGCGGCATCTGCGGCAAGGGCGTGCCGTCGCTACGGTTCTCGCCCCAGGCGTAGGCCAGCGTGCCGCCGAGGGTCAGGCCGTGCAACGGCTGCCAATCCAGTCCCGCCTCGGCGCCGGCGATGCGCGCATCGACATTGTCGACGCGGGTGGTGGTGCCCATCATGCCGCCGTCGGCATAGGTGAAGAGGATGAAGTCCTGCACCCGCCCGGCGTAGGCGGAGACCCAACCCTGCACGGTTGCGCCGCGGTACTGCAGGCCGAGATCGAGCTGGGTGGTGCGTTCCGGGCGTAGCCCGGCGAAGGCGTTGGCCGCGCCCATCGGGCCCATGTCGGCAGAGAACAGCTCCCAGTAGTCCGGCATGCGTGCGCTGCGGCCGAGGCCGGCATACCAGACGGTGTCGGCCGAGAGGTTGCGCTCCACGCGCAGGAAGCCGCTGCCCAGGTCTTCGCTGCGCGTCTGTCCGGCAGTGGGATTGGGCATGCCCATCATGCCGATGCTGCGCCGGGTGTCCTCGACCTGCGCGCGGTCCAGGCGCAGGCCGGCAATCCAGCGCTGCGCCGTGCCGGCGCCGAAGGTCGCCTCGGCGAACGCGCCAAGATTGTCGAACCGCGCGTCGGTGCGCCACGGCACGGTCCGGTATGCGCCCTCGCCGCTGGCGCTGCGGTCGCGGTGGCGGCTTTGCTGGGTGTCGACGCCGGCCTGGACCACGACCTGGTCCCAGCGCCACTCCGATTCTACGCGCCCGCCGCGGGTGCGCCGGTCCACGTTGGCGGCCATCGGCATCGGCATCGCCGACTGCGGGTTGGGCCGGCGCAACGTGTAGTTGTCCATGACGTGGTCGGCGTCGTTGACGTAGGCATTGGCGCGCAGCGCTTCCCAGGCGCCGGGCAGGTCGGTGCGCTCGAAGCGCGCGGCGTAGCTGGTGCGACGGAACTGGGTGCCGTCCATGCTGCGCCCGGCGTAGCGGGCCAGGCCGTCGCCGCTGCCGGCGGAGAGTTCCAGCACGGTGTCCGGGTCCGGGGTCCAGCCCACCGCGGCGTCGGCATTCCACTTGCGCCAGCGCGACGGCACCACCGCGCCGTCGCCGTCGCGGTAGTCGCCGGACTCGGAGCGGTTGGCGTCCACGCGGGCGTAGCCGCTGCGGTTGCCGCCACGCAGGTCCAGGTTCTGGTCGTTGCGGTTCCAGGACCCGACCAGCGCGCTGGCCTCGCCTTCCAGGGTCGGCGCCGCGTAATGCGGGGTGTCGCGCTCGAAGCGCACGGTGCCGGCGGAGGCGCCGGGGCCCCAGCGCACGGTCTGCGGGCCCTTGACGATGGTGAGCCGGTCGAAGGTCTCCGGGGCGATGTAGGACAGGGCGTTGTCCATCCGCGCCGGGCACGCCCCGACCAGGGTGCCGTCGTTGCTGAGCACGTTGAGCCGCGAGCCGAACATGCCGCGCAGCACCGGATCGCCGTTGGTGCCGCCGTTGCGGATCGCGGCGAAGCCCGGCACGGTCTTCAGATAGTCGGCGCCGTCGCTGGCCGGCACCGGCTGCCGCGGCAGCTTCGGATCGACCGTCCAGGTCAGCGGCGCGACCGGCGCGGTGGCGGTCACCTGCATCCGGTCGAGGGTGGTGGCATCGGGCGCTTCGGCATGGCCGGAAGCGGGAAACAGACTGACAAGAATGCAGCACGACAACGCCGCCCGCGCGGGCGACGGCAGGAACTGAGGCATGAGGTGGACTCCAGAAAAGAACGGCGCCGGCGCGCCTAGCGCACCGGAAACAGGAGAGCGTTCTGGAGATTCGGTGGCGGCCCGCGTGCGGCGTGCGCACGCCAGCGCACAGCGGCATGGACGCGATGACGCAGCGGCGTCGCGGCCCTCGGCGCCGGCAAGGCTGCGGCCAGCAGCAGGACGATCGCCAGCCATGGCAGCAGCCGTGCGGCGAGCAGGCAGTAGTCGCAGGCGGCATGCGCCGGGCCATGGTCGCGCTGTGCGCCCGACACCTCGTGGTGATCGGCGTGGATCGTGTGCGCGGCACCATGTTCCGGTGGCAGTTCCGGCATCGCCTGCAACCCGGCCGTCGTGCACATCGGCACCGACAGGCTTGCGGTCTCCAGCAGCCGGCTGGCCACCGGCGCGACCACCAGCAACAGCGCGGCCAGCAAGGCGGGCCAGCGCATCAGGCGGCGCAGTCGGGCGGGAGCACGGAGGACGGACACCGCATCATTCTAGGCGGCCGCGTCGGCAGCGGGTCGGCCGCAGTCGCGGGTGCGACAACGTGACGCAGGCGGGGGCGCCGCGTGCTGCTCGACGACGCGCGACGCCTCTTGCGCGCGGTGAATCACGTGAGCGGTCAGCGCACGTGCTTGTGAATCAGCGCTTTGCTGATTCGGCTCTCATGTCGAAGACCAGAAAAAACGGACGAGCGGAGTCTCAACGAACCTATCTTCGTTGTCCGGAGAAAGCTGCCGCACCCCGACAGCCGACGCACCACGACATAGCCACCGTTGCTTCCGAAACCACGCTTCCGCGCCATACCTCACGCCCAATCGGTAATGCCTTCCCGCCGATAGGTTTCGTGGAACGCCGGGCGCGCCTTCATCCGCTCGGCCAGCGCCTTGAGCGCCGGCCAGCTGTCGGTGGGCCGCGGCATGTTGCGCGACCAGCGCATCAGCATGACCAGCACGAAGTCGGCGGCGCTGCAGTGCTCGCCGAGCAGATACGGGCCGCCCTGCTCCAGGTGGGTCGCCACCTCGTCCCAGGCCTTTTCCAGGAACGCGCGGGCACTGGCGCGCACGCGCTCGGCATTGTCGGCACCGGCCGGTTCGTCGGGATAGAACCAGTCGCGGTAGGCCGGCATCAGGGTGTAGGCGCCAAACAGCATCCAGCGGTAATAGGCCGCGCGTTCATGGGTGCCGGGCGGCGGCGCCAGGCCGGCGTGCGGATAGAGGTCGGCCAGGTGCATGGCGATGGCGACCGATTCGGTCAGCACCTGCCCGTCCAGCACCAGCGTCGGTACCCGCCCCTGCGGGTTGAGCGCCAGGTATTCGGGGCTCTTCTGCTCCTGGCGCTCGAAATCGAGCATGCGCAGTTCGAAATCGACCTGCAGTTCGATCAGCAACCAGTGCACGACGAACGAGGCGGTACTGGGCGAACCGTAAAGCACGATGGACACGACGCTTTCCCCGGAGGCGGAACCAGCGCCGATTATTGCCGCGGCGCCGGCACACCGCCAGCGCCGCGCGGAACGCCGGCGACTTCGCCGGCGTTCGCGCTGCGGCCGATCAGGCCTCGACCACCACCGGGATCTTGCCGATGCGCGCCTGCCACTCGCGCGGGCCGGTCTTGTGCACCGACTCGCCGCTGGCATCGACCGCCACGGTCACCGGCATGTCCTTGACCTCGAACTCGTAGATCGCCTCCATGCCCAGGTCTTCGAACGCCAGCACCTTGCTGGCCTTGATCGCCTTGGACACCAGGTAGGCCGAGCCGCCGACCGCCATCAGGTACACCGCCTTGTTGTCGCGGATCGCGGCGATCGCCGCATCGCCGCGCTCGGACTTGCCGACCATGCCCAGCAGGCCGGTCTGCTCCAGCATCTGCCGGGTGAACTTGTCCATGCGCGTGGCGGTGGTGGGGCCGGCCGGGCCGACCACTTCGTCGCGCACCGGATCGACCGGGCCGACGTAGTAGATGAAGCGGTTGGTGAAGTCCACCGGCAGCGTCTCGCCGCGGTTGAGCATGTCGATCATGCGCTTGTGCGCGGCGTCGCGGCCGGTGAGCAGCTTGCCGTTGAGCAGGATCGTCTCGCCCGGCTTGAAGCTGGCCACTTCCTCGCGGGTGATGGTGTCCAGGTTCACCCGGCGCGCATTGGTCGGGTTGTAGGTCAGCTTGGGCCAGTCTTCCAGCGATGGCGGATCCAGCATCACCGCGCCGCTGCCGTCCAGGGTGAAGTGCGCATGGCGGGTCGCCGCGCAATTGGGGATCAGCGCCACCGGCAGGTTGGCGGCGTGGGTCGGGTAGTCCTTGACCTTGATGTCCAGCACCGTGGTCAGGCCGCCCAGGCCCTGCGCGCCAATGCCCAGCGCGTTGACCTTCTCGTACAGCTCCAGGCGCAGCTCCTCGGCACGGTTGGACGCGCCGCGGGCCTGCAGGTCGACGATGTCGATCGGCTCCATCAGCGCTTCCTTGGCCAGCAGCATCGCCTTCTCGGCGGTTCCGCCGATGCCGATGCCGAGCATGCCCGGCGGGCACCAACCGGCGCCCATGGTCGGCACGGTCTTGAGCACCCAGTCGACGATGGAGTCGGAGGGATTGAGCATGGCGAACTTGCTCTTGGCCTCCGAGCCGCCGCCCTTGGCCGCGACGATGACGTCGACGGTGTCGCCGGGGACGACCTTCACGTTGACCACCGCCGGGGTGTTGTCCTTGGTGTTCTGGCGCTTGCCGGCCGGGTCGGCCAGCACCGAGGCGCGCAGCTTGTTGTCCGGATGGTTGTAGGCGCGGCGCACGCCCTCGTTGACCATGTCTTCCACGCCCATGGTGGCGTCGTCCCAGCGCACGTTCATGCCGATCTCGAGGAACACGGTGACGATGCCGGTGTCCTGGCAGATCGGCCGGTGGCCTTCGGCGCACATGCGCGAATTGATCAGGATCTGTGCGATGGCGTCCTTGGCCGCCGGCGACTGCTCGCGCTCGTAGGCCGCGGACAGATTCTTGATGTAGTCGACCGGATGGTAGTAGCTGATGTACTGCAGCGCGTCGGCGACGGACTGGATGAGGTCTTCCTGCTTGATCGAGGTCACGGCTGGCTCTGCGGCTGGCGGGGGGAAACCCGCCCATTTTAGGGCAAAGTGGCGTCCCCGCCCGCTGTCACGCCGGCACGCCCTGTTCCGTCCTGGTCGTCATGACCCACGATCCGATCTTCGAATCCCACCGCCCCCGCCTGTTCGGCCTGGCCTACCGCCTGCTCGGCAGCCGCGCCGACGCCGAGGACACCGTGCAGGACGCCTGGCTGCGCTGGCAGGCCAGCGACCGCAGCACGATCCGCGACCCCGAGGCCTGGCTGGTGACCACCACCACCCGGCTCGGCCTGGACCGCCTGCGCGCGGCGCGTAGCGCCCGCGTCCACTACGTCGGGCCGTGGCTGCCCGAGCCGCTGGAGATCGCCGACGCAGAAGACGCCGACCCGGCCGAGCGCCATGACCGCGCCGAGCAGGTGTCGCTGGCGTTCCTGGCATTGCTGGAGCGGCTGAACCCGCACGAGCGCGCGGCGTTCCTGCTGAAGGAGGCCTTCGACCACGACTACGCGCAGATCGGCCGCACCCTGGAGCGCAGCGAGGCCGGCTGCCGGCAACTGGTGCACCGGGCGCGCGAACGGCTCGGCCAGGGCCAGGCGCGCTTCGCGGTCACGCCCGAACGCCACCGCCAGTTGCTGGAGCGCTTCCTGCACGCCTCGCAGCGCGGCGACCGCGCCGCCATCGCCGCCTTGCTGCACGCCGACGCGCAGTTGCGCTCCGACGGCGGTGGCAAGGTCACCGCCAGCCTGCGCCCCCTGCACGGCGCCGAGCGCATCGGCCGGCTGTACTGGGCCGTGGCGCGGCGCGGCCTGGGCCTGCAGGCGCGGATCGGCACGGTCAACGGCGAACCGGCGATCCTGCGCTTCCTGGGACCGCGGCTGCAGTCGGCGACGCTGCTGGTGATCGACGGCGAACGCATCGCCGAAGTGCTGACGCTGATGAACCCGGACAAGTTGCCGGCGCCGACGGCGCGACCTGCAGCCAGCCGCGCTTGACCTGCGCCAGCGCTGTCACGCCGCGACGCGCCGCCGCGTCCTGGAGGGGAAGGCGGCCATGGTGGCCGCCATGCGCGACCCACCATGCACTTCCATCGCATCGACTACACCCGCCACGAACCCGACGCATTCCGCGCCCTGCTCGGCGCCAGCCAGCAGGTCCACGACGGCACGCTCGGCAGCGTCCTCACCGAACTGGTGTTCCTGCGCGTCTCCCAGCTCAACGGCTGCGCCTACTGCATCGACATGCATGCCACCGCCCTGCGCAGGGCGGGCATCGAACCGCGCAAGCTCGACACCCTCGCCGCCTGGCGCGACAGCCGCTTCTTCGACGCCCGCGAGCGCGCCGCGCTGGACTGGGCGGAAGCGCTGACCACGCTGCCCGCGGGCACGCCGCCGCAGGCCGTCTACGACGCACTGAAGGCGCAGTTCGACCCGGCCGGAATCAGCGCGCTGACCATGGCCGTGGCCCTGATCAATGCCTGGAACCGGCTGGGCGTGGGGCTGCAGCCGGCGCTGCCGTAAGGGCGCTGCGCGCCGGGATTGGGGATTCGGGATTGGGGATTCGGAGGCAGGATCGCGTAGTCGGCAAGGATGCGTAGCATTTCAAAACTCCCGAATGCTCACCGCTGGACGCACGACCACGCATGCCAACACCAGGCAAACCCAGCGCGCGCGGCTCTGCTTGCACGAATCCCCAATCCCGAATCCCCGGCTTTTCAGCAGCCGAATGGCTGATCATCCCGCTGGCGTACGCCACCAGTCCACCGACATGTCCCCGCAACACGCCGCCGCTAGCGTGGCGCGCATCCCAGACGTGGAGCGCGCGCATGATCGAGAACGCCCTTGCTGTCGGCCTGGCCGACGAGACCGACCTGGCCCTCGCCTCCCCCGAACCGCAGTCCCGCGCCGGCGCCAGCTACCGCCACCGCCTGCTGATGTGCGCGCCGCAGCACTTCGCGGTGGACTACGTGATCAATCCGTGGATGGAAGGCAACGTCCACGCCGCCAGCCGCGAGCGCGCGCAGGCGCAATGGAACGCGCTGGTGTCCGCCGCCGAGGCGGCAGGCGCCCGCGTCGACTGCATCGCTGCCGCGCCGGGCCTGCCGGACATGGTGTTCAGCGCCAACGCCGGCCTGGTGCTCGGCGACCGTTTCGTGCCCAGCCGCTTCCGCCACGCCGAACGCAGTGGCGAGGAAGCCTTGTTCACCGCCTGGTGCCGCCAGGCCGGCCTGCGCATCTGCGAACTGCCCGAGCAGGTGTATTTCGAAGGCGCCGGCGATGCGCTGCTGGACCGCGGCGCACGCCGGCTGTGGATGGGCCACGGCCACCGCAGCGACCTGGCCGCCGCGCACGAGCTGACCGACCTGCTGGACATCGAGGTGGTGCCGCTGCGCCTGGTCGACGCGCGCTTCTACCACCTGGACACCTGCTTCTGCCCGCTGCGCGACGGCTACCTGCTGTACTACCCGGCCGCTTTCGATGCCGACGCGCAACAGGCGATCGCCCAGCACATCCCGGCCTCGCGGCGCATCGCCGTCGGCGAGGCCGACGCCCTCGCCTTCGCCTGCAACGCGGTGGACCTGGACGACATCCTGCTGCTCAACCGCGCCTCGTCCGAACTGTGCGCCGCACTGGCCGCGATCGGCTACCGCGTGGTGCAGACCCCGCTGGACGAATTCCTCAAGGCGGGCGGCGCCGCAAAGTGCCTGACCTTGCGGCTGGACGAGTAAGCCGAAAGGCTCCCGCGAGCCGCACAATCAGCCCCTCTCCCACCGGGAGAGGGGTTGGGGTGAGGGTACGGCCGCCATGGAACGCCTGGCGGTAGCAAGCATTTCGAGGCTTCGCCCGTACCCTCATCCGCCCCTTCGGGGCACCTTCTCCCGCAGGGAGAAGGGAAGCGCTCGCCCCTCTCCCCGGGAGAGAGGTTGGAGTGAGGGTGCGACACACCGCATGACACAGCCGTCGCGCCGGGCAGCCCACGCCGCTACCAACCCCATCAGCACAGACCGAGGACCGCATTGAGCACCTCGCGCCACAACTGATCGAGGTCGATGCTGCCTCGACCGCCGAACAGGCGAAACAGGCTGTAGCCGATCGCGAAGACTCCATACGACAGCGTCAACACCACCATCGTCGCGTCGCCCCACCGCAGCAGCGCGGCGGCGACCAGGACGAAAACCGCGCAACCGAGCAGTTCGCACCACGACGGCAGGCGCGCACGCAGGCGGGCGACGGCACACGAAACGGGATCGAACATGGCACAGCCTCGGCTGGACAGCGACGAGGCTACCCCATGCCCCGCCCTTAGAAAGCGCGCGCCAGCCATCGGGTCAGCGCCGGTGCAGCCTTCGTCGCCGCGCAGCCCACACTCCCCGCCCACACCCTGCCCCGGCACAATGCGCCGATGGCCTCCACCTCCCCCTCCCATGGCGGCGCCCGCGCCGCGCCCCGCACCGGTCCGAGCCTGCGCGAGCGCTTCGATGCGATGCGCAACCTGCCGCCCTTCCTGCGCCAGATCTGGCAGACCAGCCGCTGGCTGACCCTCAGCAGCATCGGCCTGCGCGTGATCCGCGCGCTGCTGCCGGTGGCCGCGCTGTACGTCGGCAAGCTGATCATCGACGAGGCCATCCACCTGGTCGGGCAATCGCCCGGGTTCGACACGCTGGGCCAGGCCCTGGCCAGCGGCCGCCTGAACCGGCTGCTGGAACTGCTGGGCCTGGAGCTGGCGCTGGCGATCGCCTCGGACCTGCTCGGGCGGCTGGTCAGCTACGCCGACACGCTGCTGTCGGAGCTGTTCAACAACACCACCAGCGTGCAGTTGATGGAGCATGCCGCGCAACTGGACCTGGAGGATTTCGAGGATCCGGAGCAGCAGGACCGGCTGGACCGCGCGCGGCGCCAGACCATGGGCCGCATGAACCTGATGAGCCAGTTGTTCGGCCAGGTGCAGGACGCGATCACCGTGGTCAGCTTCGCGGTCGGCCTGCTGGTGTACGCGCCGTGGCTCATCGCCCTGCTGGCGGTGGCGCTGGTGCCGGCCTTCATCGGCGAGGCGCACTTCAACGCGCTGGGCTACTCGCTCAACTTCCAGTGGACGGCCGAACGCCGCCAGCTCGACTACCTGCGCCAGCTCGGCGCCAGCGTCGAGACCGCCAAGGAAGTGAAGATCTTCAACCTGCACAACTTCCTGATCGCGCGCTACCGCGCCCTGGCCGACCGCTACTTCCAGGCCAACCGCGCGCTGGCGCGCAAGCGCATGCTGTGGGGCACGCTGCTGGCGGCGCTGGGTACGCTGGGCTACTACGGCGCCTACGGCTACATCGCCTGGCGCACCGTGCGCGGCGACTTCAGCATCGGCGACCTGACCTTCCTGGCCGGCAGCTTCCTGCGCCTGCGGCAGTTGCTGGAAGGCCTGCTGATCGGCTTCTCGCAGGTGGCCGGGCAGGCGCTGTACCTGGACGATCTGTACTCGTTCTTCCGCATCGTCCCGGAGATCCGCACCCGCCCGGGCGCGGTACCGGTGCCGCGGCCGATCGTGCAGGGCTTCGTGTTCGAGAACGTCGGCTTCCGCTACCCGGACGCCGAACAGTGGGCGGTGCGGCACCTGGACTTCGCCCTGCGCGCCGGCGAAGTGCTGGCCCTGGTCGGCGAGAACGGCGCCGGCAAGACCACCCTGGTCAAGCTGCTGGCGCGGCTGTACGACCCGGACGAGGGCCGCATCCTGCTCGACGGCCGCGACCTGCGCGACTACGACCTGGACGACCTGCGCGCCAACCTGGGCGTGATCTTCCAGGATTTCGTGCGCTACCACTTCAGCGCGGGCGAGAACATCGGCGTCGGCCAGGTCGACGCACTGGACGACGCGCCACGGATCCGCGCCGCCGCGCAGCGGGCGATGGCCGCCGAGTTGATCGACGGCCTGCCGCAGGGCTACGCGCAGGTGATCGGGCGCCGCTTCAAGACCGGCGTGGACCTCTCCGGCGGCCAGTGGCAGAAGATCGCCATCGCCCGCGCCTACATGCGCGACGCGCAGGTGATGATCCTCGACGAACCGACCGCCGCGCTGGACGCGCGCAGCGAGTTCGAGGTGTTCCAGCGCTTCAAGGAGCTGTCCGACAACCGCACCGCGGTGCTGATCTCGCACCGCTTCTCCAGCGTGCGCATGGCCGACCGCATCCTGGTCCTGGCCGACGGCCGGATCGAGGCCAGCGGCACCCATGATGAACTGATGGCGCAGGGCGGCCGCTACGCGGAACTGTTCGAACTGCAGGCCGCTGGGTATCGTTAGCCCGTCCGCCCCTTCCGACGCCGCCATGCTCCGTACCCTGCCCTGCCTGTTCGCCGCCGCCCTCGCCGTCCCGGCGCTCGCTGCTCCCGCCGCGGACACACCGGCACCGTCCGACTACGCCGCGGCCAAGGCCCTGGCCGACCGCGACGAAGCCAGCCTGCCGGCGGCGATGCAGGAGCGCCTGCAGACCCTGCAGCGCGCGGCGCTGGACGAGGGCGTGGCCAGTTGCGCCACGCCGCGTCCGGACACCTCGCCGTTCACCGTGGTGGTGCAGGTGCAGACCGACGGCAGCGTCGGCGCCAGTTGGCGCAACGGCACCACCCCGCTGGCCCTGTGCCTGGAGCGTTTCCTGCGCCAGCGCCCGCTGCTGGCGCCGCCGCAGGCACCGCTGTACCTGTCCTACGAGGTCTCGTTCGAGAAGTGAGCCGGATCGCCGGGATCGGCCCGACCCTCAAATGAGAGTTGATCTCATTTGAGCCGGCATGGGGTAGAATGGCCGCCGTTCCTTCCCCATCACGATCAACGGCATGTCTTCCGCTTTTGGCCCCGAAACGGTGCTCGATGTCCGCCACTGGACCGAGGACTACTTCAGCTTCACCACCACCCGCAACGACGGCTTCCGCTTCGACAACGGCCAGTTCGTGATGATCGGCCTGGAGACGGAGACGCGGCCGCTGCTGCGCGCATATTCCATCGCCAGCGCCAACTGGGAAGAGCAGCTGGAGTTCTTCAGCATCAAGGTGCCGGACGGCCCGCTGACCTCGCGCCTGCAGCACATCAAGCCGGGCGATTCGGTGCTGGTCGGCAAGAAACCCACCGGCACCCTGCTGATCAGCGACCTGCACCCGGGCCGCCACCTGTACCTGCTGGGCACCGGCACCGGCCTGGCGCCGTGGCTGTCGGTGATCAAGGACCCGGAAACCTACGAGCGCTTCGACAAGGTGATCCTCACCCACGGCGTGCGCTTCGAGAAGGACCTGGCCTACCGCGACTATTTCGAGAAGGAACTGCCGCAGCACGAGTTCCTCGGCGAGACCATCCGCGAGAAGCTGCTGTACTACCCGGCGGTGACCCGCGAGGACTTCCGCAACCGCGGCCGCCTCACCGAGTTGCTCGAGAGCGGCGAAATGCAGCGCACCCTCGGCCTGCCACCGCTGAACCCGGAACACGACCGCGCGATGATCTGCGGCAGCCCGCAGATGCTGGCCGACCTGCGCCATACCCTGGACGCCCGCGGCTTCGTCGCCTCGCCGCGCATCGGCTCGCCGGGGCACTACGTGTTCGAGCGCGCCTTCGTCGAGAAGTGATGGCGCTGCGCGTCTCCGATCATAGGAGCGGCTTCAGCCGCGATGAGCGTTCCCGGTAAAGCATCGCGGCTGAAGCCGCTCCTGCCGGATAAGCGATACGGCGGCAGGTCAAAGCGAAATAGTGGGGAGTATTTTGTGGGAGGGACTTCAGTCCCGACGCCTTTAACTCGAACGCGTCGGGACTGAAGTCCCTCCCACAAGAGCAAGCATCCAGCATTCAAGACCACGCCGAGCGTCCTCGGCCGAATCGTTACCCCAGCGCCCGCTCGATCTCGTCGGCCAGCGCTTCCGGCTTGTCGGTCGGCGCATAACGCGCCAGCACCTGGCCATCGCGGCCGACCAGGAACTTGCTGAAATTCCACTTGATCGCGGCGATGCCAAGCAGCCCGGATTTCTGCTGCTTGAGCCAGCGCCACAGTGGATGCGCGCCGTCGCCGTTGACCTGCACCTTGGCGAACATCGGGAAATCGACGTCGTAGCTCAGCGAACAGAACTGGCGGATCTCGGCGGCATCGCCCGGTTCCTGGTGGCCGAACTGGTCGCAGGGAAAGCCCAGCACCACCAGCCCGCGCTCGCGATAGCGCTGCCACAGCGCCTGCAGTCCGGCGTACTGCGGGGTGAAACCGCACTTGGAGGCGACGTTGACGATCAACAGCACCTTGCCGGCGTAGTCGGCAAGCGGCTGCGCCTGCCCGTCGAGCGTGGTCGCGGTGAAGGCGTAGGCGGTGGTCGGCGTGTCCATGGATCCTCGTGGTGCGGCGCGCCGCAGCGGCGCTGGGTCGAGGCGATGCTACGCGGTGGCCGCACGCGTCGCCAGCGAACCGGGGCCGATGCGCGAGGCCGCGTCGCAGAGGTGGGCGCGAACGCGCCAGCACACCGCCAGCGCATCACCGATGCGTGGCCGCACCGGCGCCGCCACGCGCGAAAGCGCACTGCATCAAGGTTCACGCCAAATGCCGCAAAGCCTTGCGAAACAAGCGCCGATGCTGCAGCGCTCCCATGGCTTTCGTCACGGGTCACGCCTGCCGGCCTGGGGTAGCCTGCCCGATCACCATGATTGCGGATACCGCTTGATGACCTCTCGCCTCGCCCTTGCCCTCGCCGCCACGCTCGGACTCGCCATGCCCGCCTACGCCGCTCCGGCCACAACGCCCACCGCCGCCACGGCGGCCACGCAGGCCAACCCGTTCTTCGCCGAAAGCCCGCTGCCGCTGCACTACCCGCAGTTCGACAAGATCAAGGACAGCGATTTCGCGCCCGCGTTCGACGCCGGCATGGCGCAGCAGCTGAAGGAAATGCAGGCCATCGCCGATCAGACCGCCAAACCGACCTTCGACAACACCATCGTGGCGATGGAGAAGAGCGGGCAGGTCCTGGACCGCGCCACCACCGTGTTCTTCAACCTGGTCGGCGCCGACACCAACGACACCCGCAAGAAACTGCAGGCCGAGTACGCCGGCAAGCTGGCCGCGCACCGCGACGCGATCGCGCTCAATCCCAAGCTGTTCGCGCGCATCCAGACCCTGTACGACACCCGCAACCAGCTCGGCCTGGACGCGGAGGGCGTGCGCCTGATCGAGAAGTACCACAGCGACTTCGTCCGCGACGGCGCCAAGCTCAACGACGCCGACAAGGCCAAGCTCAAGGCGATGAACGCCGAACTGGCCGAACTGGGCACCAAGTTCAGCCAGAACGTGCTGGCCGAAGTGAACGCCGCCGCGGTGGTGGTGGACGACGTCAAGCAGCTCGACGGCCTGTCCGACGCGCAGATCGCCGCGGCCGCCGAAGCGGCCAAGGCGCGCAAGCTCGACGGCAAGTACGTGATCGCCCTGCTCAACACCACCGGCCAGCCGCCGCTGGCGCAGCTCAAGGATCGCGCCCTGCGGCAGAAGATCTACGAGGCCTCGGTGTCGCGCGGCAGCCACGGCGGCCCCTACGACAACACCGCGCTGGTGTCGCGGATCATGACCCTGCGCGCCGACCGCGCCAAGCTGCTCGGCTATCCGAATCACGCCACCTACTCGCTGGAAACCCAAACGGCCAAGACCCCCGAAGCGGTCAACGCGATGCTCGGCAAGCTGGCCCCGGCCGCGGTGGCCAACGCCAAGCGCGAGGCGGCCGACCTGCAGGCGATGATCGACCAGGAGCAGAAAGCCGCCGGCAAACCCGGCTTCAAGCTCGAGGCCTGGGACTGGGCCTACTACACCGAGAAGGTGCGCCAGGCCAAGTACGACTTCGACGAGGCCCAGCTCAAGCCCTACTTCGAACTGAAGAACGTGCTGGAAAACGGCGTGTTCTACGCCGCCAACCAGGAATACGGGCTGACCTTCAAGCAGCGCACCGACCTGCCGACCTACCGCGACGACGTGCTGGTCTACGACGTATTCGATGCCGACGGCAGCCAATTGGCGATCTTCATCGCCGACATGTACGCGCGCGAGTCCAAGCGCGGCGGCGCGTGGATGAGCTCCTACGTGTCGCAGTCGGCGCTGACCGGCGACAAGCCGGTGGTCGCCAACCACCTCAACATCCCCAAGCCGCCGGCCGGGCAACCGACCCTGCTGACCTGGGACGAGGTCACCACCGCCTTCCACGAATTCGGCCATGCCCTGCACGGCATGTTCTCGAACGTGAAGTACCCGTACTTCTCCGGCACCAGCGTGCCGCGCGACTTCGTCGAGTTCCCCTCGCAGGTCAACGAGATGTGGGCCGACGATCCGGCCATCCTCAAGCACTACGCCAAGCACTACCAGAGCGGCGCGCCGATGCCGCAGGCACTGCTGGACAAGGTGGTGGCCACCGCCAAGTTCAACCAGGGCTTCGCCACCACCGAGTACCTGGGCGCGGCGATGCTCGACCAGCGCTGGCACCAGCTGAGCGCCGGCCAGGTGCCGCCGGCATCGGGCGTGATGGACTTCGAGGCCAAGGCGCTGGCCGCCGACGGCATCGCCTATGCGCCGGTGCCGCCGCGCTACCGCACGCCGTACTTCAGCCACATCATGGGCGGCTACGCGGCCGGCTACTACGCCTACATCTGGGCCGAGGTGCTGGACGCCAATACCCAGCAGTGGTTCAAGCAGCATGGCGGGCTGAGCCGCGCCAACGGCGACCGCTTCCGCAAGACCCTGCTCTCGCGCGGCGGCAGCGTCGATGCGATGCAGTTGTTCCAGGACTTCGCCGGACACGCGCCGCAGATCGAACCCTTGCTGGAGAAGCGCGGCCTCAACGCCACGCCGGCGGCGACGCCGAGCGCACGCTGAGGGCGCAGCGCGGCACGGCCCGTGCGGCCGTGCCGCCACGTCGCGACGACGTCACGGCGGAACACACCCGCGACCGACCGCAGAACGCAACACGCACGACGCCCGGCTCAGCCGGGCGTCGTGTTTTTCAGCCTGCCGTCGCGATGGCCACGCGCGGTACGCCGCGCGTGGCCGTCAGCGGCTTACTGGCCGTCGCTGGAGGCGTTGATGCTGGCACCCAGCGAGGCATTGCCGCCGGCCTGCCCCTGCGCCTGACCGCTACCGGCCTGCGCACCGCCCTGGCCGCCCGCACCCGCCTGGCCCGACACCGACCCGCCGTGCGTGCCCACGCTGTGCGAGGCGCTGCCGCTGGCCGCACCGTTGGCACTGCCGCTGC
>NZ_AQOK01000189.1:0-828 GCF_000364645.1 Xanthomonas sp. SHU 308
CTAGGGCCTGTTAACACAACCGCAGTCCATCGGCGATCAGCGCGAAGCTGATGAAGGCGATGAACATGACGTCGAGCTTCTCGAAGCGGGAGAAGATGCGGCGGTAGCCCTTGAGCCTGCGGAACAGGCGTTCGACCTCGTTGCGGCGCTTGTACATGGCCCGGTCGTACTCCCAGGGCTCGATGCGGGTGCTCAGAGGCGGCACGACCGGGACGAAGCCCAGATCGAGTGCGAGCTGCCGGGTTTCATTGCCCTCGTAGGCGCGGTCCATGATCAGGTGAAGAGGGCGATTGGGTGGTCCCAGCCGCCTCAACAGCTCTCGCCCCTCGGGTGCATCGTGCGCCTGGCCCGGCGACAGCGAGAACGCTATGGCCGTGCGCGCGTCGGCCGCGACGAGGTGGATCTTGGTGTTCCAGCCACCGCGGGACTTGCCGATAGCCTGCGGACCGTTTTTTTTCGAGCACCATTGCCGTCGGGATGCACTTTCACGCTGGTGCTGTCCAGGCAGACGGACTCGGTCTTGATCTGGACGACCTGAGCGCGCTGCAACTGCTCGAACGCCTTGTCGAGCACGCCAGACTTGGCCCAGCAGCTCATGCGCGTGTAGATGGTGTGCCAGTTGCCAAACCGCTTGGGCAGACCGCGCCACTTGCAGCCGTGCTCGGCCACATAGAGGATCGCGTTGAGCACTTGCAGGTTTGAAAGGCTGACGTTGCCTCGTTGGCGGGGCAAGCAGTGTTCGATCTGGGCGAATTGCGCTGTTGTGATCTCCATCGACCCAGTGTCGATGGAGAGCCGCCTGCGCGCAATTAGTGTTAACAGGCCCTA
>NZ_AQOK01000190.1:0-9126 GCF_000364645.1 Xanthomonas sp. SHU 308
CGGCAGGCCGCGCGCGGCGGCGACGCGCGCCACCTGAAGTTGCGCCGCGTCCACGCTGATGTCCGGGTCCATGCCGCTGCCGGACTGGGTGATCAGATCGTCCGGCACCTGCGCCGGGTCGATGCCCTCGCGCGCGGCCACCGCCTGGCGGGTGTCATCCAGGCGCTTGCGCAGGTCGGGGTTGCTGCGCGCCTGGTTGCTGCCGGCGGCCGACATCGGGTCGTACTTGGCGCCGGACGGACGCGGCTGGAAGTAGCCGGCGGCGGCGAACGGCTGCGCCACCAGCGCCGAGCCGACCACGCGGCCATCGTGGCTGCGCAGGCTGCCGTTGGCCTGCTCGGGGAACAGCGCGCCGGCCAGCATGGTGGCCAGCAACGAGTACAGCGCGGCGGACGCGAGCACCAGCAGCGGCAGCACCAGCACCGCGCGCCAGCGCATCGGTTCGCGAAGGGAAACGGAAGACACGGTCATGGAGGTAATTCCGAAGGAGCGTGAGAATCGGCGCCGGGGTCAGCCCAGCGCCACCAGCAGCAGGTCGATGGCCTTGATCCCGACGAACGGCAGCAGCACGCCGCCCACGCCGTAGATCAGCATGTTCCGGCGCAGCAGCGAGGTCGCCGAGGACGGGGTGAAGCGCACGCCGCGCAGCGCCAGCGGGATCAGCGCCGGGATCACCAGCGCGTTGAAGATCAGCGCGGCGAGCACCGCGTTGGTCGGGCTGGACAGGCGCATCACGTTCAGCGCGGCCATCTGCGGGATCGAGGCGGCGAACAGCGCCGGCAGGATCGCGAAGTACTTGGACACGTCGTTGGCCAGCGAGAAGGTGGTGAGCGCGCCACGGGTGATCAGCTGCTGCTTGCCCACTTCCACCACCGCCAGCAGCTTGGCCGGATCCGAATCCAGATCGACCATGTTGCCGGCCTCCTTGGCCGCCTGGGTGCCGGAGTTCATCGCCAGGCCGACGTCGGCCTGGGCCAGCGCCGGCGCGTCGTTGGTGCCGTCGCCGACCATCGCCACCAGGCGTCCGCCGGCCTGCTCCTGGCGGATGCGCGCCAGCTTGTCCTCGGGCGTGGCCTCGGCGATGTAGTCGTCGACGCCGGCCTCGGCGGCGATGGCCGCGGCGGTCAGCGGGTTGTCGCCGGTGATCATCACCGTCTTGACGCCCATCGCGCGCAGCCGCGCGAACTTCTCGCGCACGCCGTGCTTGACCACGTCCGACAGCTCGACCACGCCCAGCACGTGCCGGCCCTCGGCCACCACCAGCGGCGTGGCGCCGCTGCGCGCGACCTGCTCGACGCGGCTCTTCAGCTCCGCCGGCACCTGCCCGCCCAGCGCGGTGACGTGGCGGATCAACGCATCGGCGGCGCCCTTGCGGATCGACCGCAGCGGCTGCATGCCGTTGGCCGGCAGGTCGACGCCGGACATGCGGGTCTGCGCGGTGAAAGCGACGAACTCGGCGCCGGCCGGATCGGCCGGCGGCAGGCCCTGCTCGCGCGCCAGGCGCACGATCGACTTGCCTTCCGGGGTCGGGTCGGCCAGCGACGACAGCATCGCCGCCTCGCGCAGCTGCGCCACATCCACGCCGCTGAGCGCATGGAACACGGTGGCCTGGCGGTCGCCGTGGGTGATGGTGCCGGTCTTGTCCAGCAGCAGCACGTCGACGTCGCCGGCCACTTCCACCGCCTTGCCCGACTTGGCCAGCACGTTGGCCGACAGCGCGCGGTTCATGCCGGCGATGCCGATCGCCGGCAGCAACCCGCCGATGGTGGTCGGGATCAGGCACACCAGCAGCGCGATCAGCAGCAGCGGATCCACGTGCACGCCGACGAAGCCGGCGATCGCCGGCAGCGAGGCGACCACGATCAGGAAGGTCAATGTCATCGCCGCCAGCAGCATGGTCAGCGCGATCTCGTTCGGCGTCTTCTGCCGGTTGGCGCCTTCCACCAGCGCGATCATCCGGTCCAGGAAGCTGTGGCCCGGCTCGGCGGTGACCTTCACCAGGATCTCGTCGGACAGCACCTTGGTGCCGCCGATGACGCCGGAGCGGTCGGTGCCGGCCTCGCGCAGCACCGGCGCCGATTCGCCGGTGACCGCGGCCTCGTTGATCGTGGCCAGGCCGTGCACGATCTCGCCATCGGCCGGGATCAGCTCGCCGGCCGAGACCACCACCAGGTCGCCCGGACGCAGTTCGGCGGCGGGCACGCTGGTCTCGGCGTCCAGCCGCACACTGGCGACCCGGCGCGCCACCAGGTCCTTGCGTGCGCGCCGCAACGAGGCGGCCTGACCGCGGCCGCGGGCCTCGGCCACCGCCTCGGCGAAATTGCCGAACAGCACGGTGACCAGCAGGATCGCGGTCACCGCCCAGCCGAAGCCGGCCGGGCCCTGGCCGGACACGGTGATCAGCGCCGACAGCAGCGTGCCGGCGAACACCACGGCCATCACCGGGCTGCCCAGCAGGTGCCGCGGCGACAGCTTCAGCACGCTGTCGCGCAAGGCCGCGCGCAGCGCCGCGGCATCGAACAGCCCAGGCCGGCGCGCCGGCGAAGAAGCCACGGAAGTAGAAGGAAGCGGGGTGCTCATCGTCGTCGTCTCAGTGCGCGGCCAGGGTCAGGTGATCGGCGATCGGTCCCAACACCAAAGCCGGCGTGAATTGCAGAACGGTCAGGATCGCGATGACCGCGATCAGGGTCAGCGCGAAGGTCGGGGTTTCCACCTGCAGGCTGCCGCCGGTTTCCGGCGCCACCCGCTTGCGCGCCAGTTGCGCGGCCACGATCAGCGGCACGATCAGCGCCGGATAGCGGCCCAGCAGCAGCACCACGGTGCAGCTCAGGTTCCACCATGGAATGCCGTCGCCCAGCCCCTCGAACCCGGAGCCGTTGTTGGCGAACGCCGAGGTGTACTCGTAGAACACCTGGCTGATGCCGTGGAAGCCCGGATTGGAGGTCGCCGAGATCGAGGCCGGCAGGGCAAGGGTGACCGCGGTGAAGCCGAGCAGCACCAGCGGCTGCAGCAGGATCAGCAGCGCCAGCAGGCGCACTTCCGGCGCCTCGATCTTGCGCCCGAACAGTTCCGGGGTGCGCCCGGTCATCAGGCCGGCCAGGAACACGCTAAGCAGCAGGTACACCAGGAACTGCTGCAGGCCGCAACCGATGCCGCCCCAGATCGCGTTGATCAGCATGTTGACCATCGCCACGCCACCGGTCAGCGGCGCCAGCGAATCGTGCATGGCGTTGACCGAGCCGTTGGAGGTCTGCGTGGTCAGCGACGACCAGGCCGCCGAGGCATCGACGCCGAAGCGCACCTCCTTGCCTTCCATCAGCGCGGCACTGCCGGGCGCGTGGCCTTCGGCCCACAGCGACACCGCGGTGGACGCCAGCGACATCACCAGCATGCTGCCGAACACCAGCGCGGTGAACTTGCGGCGCCCGGTGAACGGGCCGACCATGAACGCCACCGCCACCGGGATCAGCACGATGCCCAGCATCTCCAGCAGGTTGGAGAACGGCGTGGGATTTTCCAGCGCCATCGCGCTGTTGGGGCCGTACCAGCCGCCGCCGTTGGTGCCGAGCTGCTTGATCGCCACCATCGCCGCGACCGGGCCGAGCGGGATCTTCTGCGTCTGCTGGCCGGCGCTGGCGTCCAGCGGCGTGGCGACCGGACCGGCCGCCAGGGTCGAGGGCACGCCCTGCTGGGTCAGCAGCAGCGTCCACAGCAGGCACAGCGGCAGCAGGAAGCGCAGGGTCGGACGGATCACGTCGGCCCAGTAGTTGCCGAGGTCGACCTCCTGCGCCGTCTCGCCGCCACTCGCGGCCGCCTTGCGCGCCGCATCCTGGCCACGCCCACCGAACAGGCCGCGCAGCGTCGCCGCGACCAGCGCCAGGCCCATCATCGGGGTGATGAACTGCAGGCCGACCACGCCCACCGCTTGCGACAGGTACGACAGCTGCGCCTGGCCCGAGTAGTGCTGCTGATTGGTGTTGGTCAGAAACGAGACCATGGTGTGCAAGGCCACGTCCCAGCGCATGTTGGGCACCGCATCCGGATTGAACGGCAGCCAGGCCTGGGTCACGAACAGCACGAACACCAGCACGCCCAGTACCAGGTTGCTGGCCAGGAACGCGCCGGCATAGGCGCGCCAGTGCATGCCGCGCGCCGGGTCGGTGCCGAGCAGACGGTACAGCGGGCGTTCGATCCAGCCGAACAGCGCGTCGCCGCGCATCGGCGCCCCGCGCATCACCTTGGCCAGGTACAGGCCCAGCGGCCATCCCAGCAGCAGCGCGAGCGCATAGACAAGCAATGTATCGATCATGGAAGTGGCACTCGGCTCAGAAATCTTCGGGGCGCAGGATCACGTACAGCAGGTAACCGGCCGCGACGATCACCGCCACGCCGCAAACGAACGAAAGCCAACCGCTCATGGTCTCAACTCCGAAACAAAGGGACGGCCCGCCGCAGGGCAGGCCGCAATCGTGTGGGAACACCGCCGTACGCGGCATGCGCACGGAGGCAGAAGGGAAGCGCAACATGGCCACGCACGCCGGGTCGGACAGGCCTTCTGGCCCAGGCCGGCATTATCGAAGCCGCCGCCATAAACTCTCCGTGGCGAAGCCGCGCGGCACGCATAAATTCTGCGTAAAACCGTGCGGCGCAGGCGCGTGTGCCACGTCTGCCGGCGCCGCGCCGCCGCCTGCACGGCAGCGCGCGACGACCTCAGTAATGCAGGATCGCGTCGATCAGCGCCGTCGCCTGATGGTTGCGGCGCCCGCCGTCGTAGGCGGGGAAATCGTAGGCGTGCTCGTAGCGCAGCTCCGGGCGGATCTCCAAGTCCTGCGACACCCAGTGGGTCAGGCCGATGGTGTGGCTGGAGTAGCGCGTGGCGAAACCGGTGCGCTGGCCGTCGTGGTCGTTCACGAACTCGTTGCGGATCGCCAGCATGTCCGACGCGCCGAGCTGGATGTTGACGTAGTTGACGATGGCGTCGGCAGTGCTGCGCCCCAGCGGGAAGTCCGGCGCCTCGCCCAGCGCATAGCCCGGGCGCCCGGTCGGCGCGTGCGACTGCGACGGATCGGTGGCCAGCGCCTGGTCGCGCACGTAGATGTGGTAGGCCTCGGTGAGCATGTGCACCTTCGGCGAGAAGCGGTGGCCCCAGGTGAGCACGAATTCCTGCAGGTTGTTGTAGGTCTGCGCGGCGTTGTTGTACGACTCCACGCACGGATACAGCATGTCGTCGTTGCTCTTGGAGACCCAGCGCAGGCAGGCCTGCGCGCTCAGGCGGCTGGTCGCGTCCCAGATCGCCGAATCGTCGCCGCCGTGCACGCCGAGCTGCAGCGTCCACTGGTCGTTGAGCTTGGTGGTGGTGAGGATGCCCATGTTGGTATAGGCATCGACCGTGTACAGGATCGAATGGGTCAGCAGGTAGTTGTTCGGCGAGAACTGCGCCTCGATGTCCGGCAGCGACAGGTAGCGGCCGACCGTGACCAGCATGCCCTGCGCCACCGATGGCAGGTACAGGTCCACGTGCGCGATCATCGGATCGTTGCCGTAGATCTTGCCGTTGAGCGCGCTGTTGGGCTGCGGGTGGTGCAGCAACTGGTCGCTGGTGACGCCCTTCATCGTGGTGTAGTGGTAGTCGTAGCCGTACAGGTCATCGAGGTGGAAGCCCCAGTCGACATGGTCGGTCTGCACCGTGTCCGGCACGCGCTGCAGGCGGATCAGCGCCTGGTTGAACTCGCCGCGATTGGGCCGCGTGGAGTAGGACAGGGGGTAGTTGCTGCGCGAGGACGTGCTGGCGTTGAGCGAGGGATTGATCCAGCCGTACAGCTCGATGCGGTTGCGCTGCATCCACTGCCCCACGCGCGTGCACGCCAGCGCCTTCTCGACCGGGTACTGTGCGTTCTCGTTGGGCACGCCGACCGGGTAGTCCACCGCGCCGAGCTGCCATTCGGCCGACGGGAACGGCGGCGAGGAGAACGGCGCCGGCAGCCCGCGACGCGCTGGCGTCGGCGCATCGGGATCGGCCGGCTGCGCATCCTCGCGATAGGCCGAGGCCAGGCGCGAGAAGAAGCCATTGGAACAGTCGGCGCTGCGCGCCAGCGGCACGGGGGCGGGCTCCGACGCCGGCATCGCCTCCGACACGGGCGCAGCCAGACCCACGGCGGCGGCATCGCCGGCGCACAGCACGGCCAGGGACAGGAACAGGGGATGGAACTTCATGGACATCGCGACGTCGGCTCGCAACGAGCCGTCCTTCGTTGGGTGGAGGGAGGCAACGACGGCGCGCCGCCTCACGCGCACGCGCCATCGCAGGCGATGCGCCGGGTCGCGCATCGCGGGGAGGGAGTTGGAATGCAGCGCCGCGGTGGCGGCGGCGTTATGTCGTCAACGCGCGTGCAGTGAACGCGCGCGGCCGTTTAGCGGCGGATGCTGCAGCGCGCTGCGGCAGCCATGGTGGTGTCGCGGCGCACGCGGCATGGCCGCCACGCGGACGCGGACGGCACGCCGTTGCGTCTGCGGCACGCGGCGCCTGCAGGCGATCGGTGCGGCCTGCGACACGCTCAAGATTGCAGCCATCGATTCCACGCAAGCATCCCCGTCGTCAGCGCGGAAAGTATAGGAATCGCCGGATATCTTCGTTGCAAAGCGCAGGCGGGTTCGAATAAAAGCTGCGTAAATTCGTGTGCTGTGCTGGCGTGGTGTGCGCGCTCTGTGGCGATGCGTGGTGCCGTACCCTCATCCGCCCCTGCGGGGCACCTTCTCCCGATGGGAGAAGGGAGAGGCCAAAGCCCCTCTCCCATCGGGAGAGGGGTTGGGGTGAGGGTCCGGCAAGCGAAGCGCTACGCTGATCCAACTGCACGATGCTCAGCCCTACCCTCATCCGCCCCTGCGGGGCACCTTCTCCCGAGGGGAGAAGGGAAACGCCGCACTCCCTCAATGTAACGGCACGCTCAAAAACGATGGCGTCGCCGCTGGCGAGCTGAAGCTCACGGTGCCGCCGAAACGGCTGGCCGAGGTGTAGCGCGGATCGGTGGTGTCCACCACCAGCACCAGGCGGCGGCCGGCCGGGATCTCGACTGCGGTCGCCTGCAGCGCCAGGTCGAGCGTCACCGGTGTGCCCGGGGTCGCGTTGCGCAGGGTGTACGGCACATGGCTCAGCAACTGCGCCGAACCCGAGCCGTCCATGCTGTAGAGATAGGCGAACAGCGACACGTTGGACTGGCTCGGGGTCACCGTCAGGCGCAGCGAGGGCGCGCCGGCCAGGCGCTTGTCGCTGGACAGCACCGGGCCGCTCCACACTGCGGCACCCACCCGACTGACCAGCGGAATCGAGGTGGTTACAGGCTGGCCGAGGCCCTGCAACAGACCACTGACCATCACCACGCCGGAATCGGCCAGCGTCGGCACGTCGGTGGCGATGCGGTAGTTCCAGCCGCTGCTGTTGCCGCTGGTCAGCGACCCGGTCGGCAACAACAGGCCGCTGGGGCCGGTCAGGCCGTAGCGGGTGGCGCCGGCCTGTACGCTGTTCCAGTCGGCATAACTGAGCCAGGTGCCGCCGAGGGTCGATAGTTGCACCGGCGCTTCACGGTCCACGCCGTTGTCGCGGCCCTTCAGGTAACGGTCGAACCAGCGCGTGGCCTCGGTATACACCTGGTTCGGCAGGCCCAGCGCGCCCGGCAGCTCGGCAGTGGCGTGGTCGCCCTGGCTGAACATCAGGTGCTTGGGCACGCTGAGCCGGTTGTAGAGGTTGATGTACTGGTTCGGCGGGAACAGGCCGTCGTTGAACGCATTGGCCAGCAGCACCGCCGGGCCGTTGCGGTTGAGCGCCTGCACCTCGTTGATCACCCCGCGTTCGGCCGCCTTGGGCAGGAAGCCCTGCACCGCGCCGTCGTAGTCGCCCACCGCCACGTGTGCGGTGATCCGCGCCAGGTCCGGACCGGGCCGGCCGGTGGCGACCCCGGCGGCGACCAGCAGGCCCACACCCTGTTGGCTCACGGTGCTGTTGGCGTACAGCGAGGCCTGCAGATCGGCCCAGCCGCTGAGCGCGGCCACCGCCTTGATCCGCGGGTCGCGCGCGGCGGCGAGCAGGCTGGTGCCGGCGCCGTAGGAGATGCCCGAGACGCCGATCGCCTTGGCGTCGGCCGGGGTGTTGGCCAGCGCCCAGTCGATCACTGCGCTGACGTCCTCCACCGTCGGTGCCCCGGCGATGTCGATCAGCCCCTGCGAATCCCAGAAGCCGCGCGAGGTGTAGCTGACCACCACGTAGCCGTCGTTGGCCAGTTCGCTGGCGCGGCCCACGTATTCCAGGTTGGGTAACGACCAGCTGGCCGGCATCACCACCAGCGGGAATGGCCCCGGCCCCTGCCCTTGCGGCACCAGGACGAGCGCGCCGAGCTTGGTGCCGTCGAAACTGGGAATGCTCTGGTACTGCTTGGTGAAGCCGGCCGCGGCCGCGGCGGCGGAGAACACCAGCAACATCGCGCCGAGGGCGATGCGACGTGACACGGACATGCGCATGGACTGCCTCCCAAGCGGCGCCGGACCGGAATGGCCGGCTGCCGGAACGGTACTGCCAGAACGGTGACAAGGGCTCGACACGGGGCCGGGCAGGCGGACCGTACCACCGGGTACGGGCGATATTCACGCCGCAGTGCGGCACAGTATGGAAGGACCTTGGCGGGCGGCCCGAACGTGCTGGCGCCACGGCCGGTGGCCGGCGTGCGCCCAGGCCGCGCGGCTCAGCTCAAAAAGTGCTGGTAGCCGCTTCGCGGCGGCTGCCACCGCTGGCCGTCGGCATCGCGCACCGCGATGCCATTGCCGGCGACGACGCGCCCGATCGGCGTCGCCGTGACCCCGACCGCCTGCAGCGCCTGCACGATCGCCGCACGCTGCGCCGGGTCGGCGGTGAAGCACAGTTCGTAGTCGTCGCCACCGCCCAGCTGCCAGGCGTGCACCTGCGCAGGGTCCGCGTCGGCCGGGGCGGCGACCGCCGGCAGCGCGGCCAGCTCCAGTTCGGCGCCGACGTCGCTGCGCGCGCAGATGTGCTCCAGGTCGGCCAGCAGGCCGTCGGAGACGTCCACGCAGGCCCGCGCCAGGCCACGCAGGCGCAGGCCCACCTGCACCCGCGGCGTC